>CAIRBY010000851.1 GCA_903876865.1 uncultured Acidobacteriia bacterium | reverse complement strand
TCTTGTCAGGTCTCGGGCTCCGTGCAACGGACGGCTGCAAACCCCGCCAGGTCCGGAAGGAAGCAACGGTAGTGGTGCGGTTCGTGTGCCGCGGATTCCCCGGGGCCTGGCATAAACCCACCCCATGTACCAGGTAATTGCCCGCAAATACAGGCCGCAATCCTTCGCCGACGTGGTCAACCAGGAACACGTCAAATCCACCCTGGAAAATGCCATCGCGCAGCACCGCATCGCGCACGGCTATATCTTCTCGGGCCAGCGCGGAACCGGTAAGACCACCATCGCCCGCATCCTCGCCCGCTGCCTGAACTGCGTGCAGGGTCCCACCGCCACCCCCTGCGGCGAATGCGCCAGCTGCAAGGAAATCACCTCCGGCGGCACCGTCGACGTCATCGAAATCGATGCCGCCAGCAACCGCGGCATCAATGAGATGCGCGAACTGCGCGAAAACGTGCGATACCAGCCCGCGCGCGACCGTTACAAGATCTTCATCATCGACGAAGCCCACCAGATCACAAACGAGGCCTTCAACGCCCTCCTTAAGACCATCGAGGAGCCTCCGCCATGGGCCGTCTTCGTCCTCTGCACCACCGAATCCCACAAGATCCCGGCCACCATCGCCTCGCGCTGCCAGCACTTCAGTTTCCGCAGCGTGGATTTCGAGGATCTCACTGCCCGCATGGCATGGATTTGCGAGCAGGAAGGCATTGAGGCCGATCCCGAAGCCCTCGCCATCCTCGCCGCCGCCGGCGAAGGCAGCGTCCGCGATTCGCTCTCCGCCCTCGATCAGGCCATCGCCTGCTGCGGCACCCAGATTCACGCCGCCGAAGTCCGCGCCCTGCTCGGCGCCTTCGGCATCGAATCGCTCGAAAAAGTCACCCAGGCCCTGAGCACCAGCGATTCCCGCGCCATGCTCGAAGTGGTCGATGAACTCGAGCGCAACGGCCACAATCTGCAGCATTTCAGCCGCGAACTGTCGCGCTATTTCCGCAACCTCCTCGTCGCCCGGATCGCCGGCGCGGAAACCCGCCTCGTCGCCGCCAGCGCCGCCCAGCGCGCGCAACTCGCCGCCATCGCCGGCACCTTCTCCGAGGAAGACCTGACCCGCTACCTGCAGCTCTCGCTCGATCTCTTCCGCGACCTGCAATACTCGCTGCAGCCGCGCTTCCACCTCGAAATCGGGCTCGTCCGCCTCGTGCAGGCCGGCAAACTCCTGCCCATCGAACAGGCGCTCGCGAGTTTCCAGGCAGCGCCCCACGAAGCTCCCGCCCCGCGCCTCGCGCCGCCCGCGCCACGACCCTCGGCCGCACCCGCGCCCATGCGCCAACCGGCGCCGCCGCCCGCACGCTCCGGACCTTCTCCCTTCGAACTCGACCGCGCCCGCAAGGCTGCTGACCGTCCTCCCGAGCCCCAGTCCTCCGGCGCCACCGCGCTCGCCCCCCAATTCCAGGCCGCTCCCGTCACGCAAGGCAATCCCACCGGCGACCCGCGCGAGCAACTGCACGCGTACCTCCACGAGAAGGGCAACGCCCACCTTGCCGACGCGGTGGAGAATTCGAACATCACCGTCTCCGGCGGCGAACTCTGCATCACCGCACCCAAGTCTTACGCCCTCTACTTCAGGGACCGCGCCTTTGACGACGCCATCCGCGAAGTCTTCGGCCGCGCCCTGCGCCTCAAATTCACCGCCGGTGAAGCCGGTTCCGCGCCGCCGCCTCCAGCCCTCGCCGCGCCCACCAGTGAAGCCGAGGACGAAGTTACCGGCCGCGCCCTCTCCAATCCCGAAGTCCAGCGCTTCCGCGAGGTCTTCGGCGGCGAAGTCCGCAAAATTCGCAATCTCAAGGATTAGGCATCTTAAGGATCAACCCATGAAACTACCAGGCAACATGCAGAACATGATGCGCCAGGCGCAGCAGATGCAGGAGAAGATGCAGCAGGAGATCGCCGCCATCCGCGTCGAAGCCACCGCCGGCGGCGGCATGGTCACCGTCAAGATGGACGGCCAGAAGAACCTGCTCAACATCAAGATCGACCCTGAAGTTGCCGGCGATGTCGAAATGCTCCAGGACATGGTGCTCGCGGCCTGCGGCGAAGCGGTCAAGCAAGTCGAAGCGCAGATTCAGTCCAAGACCGGCGCCCTGCTCGGCGGCATGGGCCTGCCTCCCGGCCTCTTCTAAAACTCCATGCCGGATTTCGCCGAACCGCTCGCGCGGCTCATCACCGAATTCAAGCGCCTGCCCGGCATCGGCCAGAAGTCTGCCCAGCGCATCGCCTTCCACGTGCTCCGCGCCTCCCGCGAAGATGCCGAACATCTCGCGCAGGCGGTGCTCGATGTAAAGGATAAGCTCGGTCTCTGCCGCCTCTGCAACAACATCGCCGACAGCGAACTCTGCCAGTATTGCAGCGACCCCAACCGCGACCCGAAAGTGGTCTGCGTGGTCGAGGAACCGCACAACATCGTCGGCATCGAAGTCACGCGCGGCTTCTCCGGCCGCTACCACGTGCTCCACGGCTCGCTCTCGCCCCTGCGCGGCATCGGCCCCGATTCCCTCAAGATCAAGGGTCTGGTGGAACGGATCGGGCAGGGCGAAATTGAGGAAGTGATCGTCGCCAGCAACCCCACCGTGGAAGGCGAAGCCACCGCCGTCTATCTCTCGCGCCTCCTAAAGCCCCTCGGGGTCAAAGTCACCCGCATCGCCATGGGCGTCCCCGTCGGCAGCGACCTCGAATTCGCCGACGAAGTCACCATGTCCAAAGCCATGGAAGGCCGCAGGGAGATGTAACGGAGGGAGATCTAACGTAGAGAAATGTAGCGCCCTACCCCAGCACCGGCAGCAGCACTTCCTCGCGCAGACCGGCCTCGGTCACACCCGCGATCTTCACTCCGATCAACTGGTTCGCCGGACGCGCCGCACCCAACTCGACCTTCAGATAATTCTCCGTCAGCGCCACTCCGTTTTCCAGCGTCACCGCCTTCAACGTGCGCCCCACCATCTGTTCGCGGAAGGCCAGGTTCTTCGCCGCCGCCAACTCCCGTAGCACCCGATTGCGTTCCTTGCGCACCGCCATCGGCACCTGCGCCGCAACCTCCGCCGCCGGTGTCCCCGGACGCTCCGAGTAGGTGAACACGTGCAGGTACGTGAACGGCATCGCTTCGATGAACGCGCGGCTCTCGGCAAACTCCGCCTCGGTCTCGCCCGGGAAGCCCACCATCACGTCCGCTCCGATCGCCGCATCCGGCATCATCGCCCGCGCCTTCATCACGCGATCCGCGTAGTGCCGCGGACGGTATTTGCGGTGCATCCGCCGCAGCGTCTGGTCGCAGCCGCTCTGTAGCGGCGTGTGCACGTGGCGCGCGATCCGCCCCGAACCCACCATCAATTCGAGCAGCGCATCGGAAAAGTCCATCGGCTCCACCGAACTCAGCCGCAGCAGTTCGATCTCCGTCTCCGCCAGCAGCCGTTTCAGCAGGTCCGCCAATCGCATGGTGCTGCCCGGCTCCCTGCCCCATCGCCCCAGGTTGATCCCGCTCAGCACCACCTCGCGATACCGCGTAGCCAGGCTGCGCACCTGCTCGATCACCTGCTCCGCACCCGCCGACCGGCTCCGCCCGCGCACGAAGGGAATGATGCAGAACGAACAGCGATTGTTGCAGCCGTCCTGTATCTTCAGATTCGGCCGCGTCCGGTCGCCCGACGCATCTTCCACCGGCGCCGAGAGAAACTCCTGCTGCTCAAAAATGTCGCCGATGTGAATATTCCCGTGATATGGCGCCGCCGTCACAATCTCCGCGATCTGGGTCTTGTGCGAGTTGCCGACCACCCACTCCACGCCCGCCAGCGCCGCCAGTTCTTCCGGCGCCCGCTGCGCATAACAGCCCGTCACCAGGATCTTCGCCTGCGGGTTTTCGCGATGCACCCGCCGGATGGTCTGCCGCACGTCGTCATCCGCCGTGGAGGTGACCGTGCACGTGTTCAGCACCACCAGGTCCGCCCCGGCGCGCTCCCCCGCCGCCAGCAGACCCTTGCCCGCCAGCAGCGATTCCAGCGCCGCGCCATCCGCCTGCGTAGCCCTGCACCCGAAATTTTGTACGAAGAATTTCCCCACGCCGTAGGGCAGGCGCTTCCGCCTGCCAACTCTTTCTTTGGTGACGCAGGCGCTTCCGCCTGCCGACTTTTTCTATTATACGTTCCCACCCGCGAACACCAGGCACGCGTTCGTCCCGCCGAAGCCGAACGAATTCGACATCGCATGGCGCATCGGCACGCACCGCGAAACCAGCGGCACCAGATCGAGCGGATTGTCGTCGTCCGGATGCTCCAGGTTGATCGTCGGCGGCGCCACCTGATCGCGCAGCGCCATTACCGTCAGCCCCGCTTCCAGCGCGCCAGACCCGCCCAGCAGATGCCCCGTCATCGATTTCGTCGAGCTCACGGCCAGATGCGCGATGCCCTCGCCGAATAGCCGCGCAATCGCCCGCGCCTCGGCGCGGTCCCCCTGTGCGGTGGAGGTCGCATGCGCATTCAGGTATTGAATGTCGCCGGTCTGCAAGCCCGCGTCGCGCAACGCGCCTTCCATCACGCGGTAGACGCCGTCCCCATCTTCCGGGGGCGAAGTCAGGTGGTGCGCGTCCGCGCCCATCGCATACCCTACCAGTTCCGCCAGAATCGTCGCCCCTCGCGCCAGTGCGTGCTCGCGCTCTTCCAGCACCAGGATGCCCGCACCCTCGCCCGCCACGAAGCCGTCCCTCGCCTTGTCCCACGGACGCGACGCCCGTTCGGGATCGTCATTGCGCGTGGAAAGCGCCCGCATCGCCGCGAAGCCCGCGATCCCGAGCGGCGTGATGCAGGCCTCGGCTCCGCCGCACACCATCACGTCCGCCTCGCCGCGCTGCACCACACGATACGCATCGCCCACCGCGTGCGCGCCCGTGGTGCACGCCGTCGCCACCGCCGAATTCGGCCCGCGCGCGCCCAACCGGATCGAGACCTGCCCCGCCGCCAGATTCACGATCGACGCCGGGATGAAGAACGGCGACACCCGGTCCGGCCCTTTTTCCAGCAGAATCCGGTGCTCCCGCTCAATCACCTCGAAGCCGCCGATGCCGCTGCCGATGAAGACGCCCGTGCGCACCGAATTTTCCGGCGTCACCTGAATGCCGGATTGCTTCACCGCCATATCCGTGGCCGCAATCGCGAACTGAATGAAGCGCCCGGCTTTCTTGACTTCCTTCTTCTCGATCCAGTTCAGCGGGTCGAAGCCCTTCACCTCGCCCGCGATCCGGCACGCGTAGCGCGCCGCGTCGAACAGGGTGATGGGACCAATGCCGGATTGCCCCGCGCAGATCGCCTGCCACGTCTCTTCGGTGCCGATCCCCACCGGGCTGACCAGCCCCACACCCGTGACCACGACCCTACGATAATCCTGCATATGCAGTATTATATCGTCATCATGCATATACGGAATATGGATGAGGACCTGCGCCGGGTTGGCGCACTCTGCCTGGGCCACCGGACGCGGGTTGCCGCGCGCGCCCTGACGCGCCACTACAACACCCACCTCCGTCCCCTCGATCTCACCGCCGGGCAGTTCGCGCTGCTGGTCGCCCTGCAAGCCTCCGAGCGCCCAACTTTGCAGCAACTGGCGGAGCAGTTGGGCGTGGACCCCACCACGCTCGTCCGCGGCATCCAGCAATTGCAGCGACGCACCCTGATCACGGCCGAAGGTGGCCGCGGGCGTCAGGGTAAACGCGCCACGCTCACTCCTGCCGGCCGCAAACTGCTAAAACGCGCCATCCCGGTATGGGATGAGGCCTACTCCACGCTCGTCACGGCCCTCGGCGGCGAAGCCCGCGCCACAGCCTTGCGAAAAGCGCTCCATGCTCTGGAGCAGGCGAGCCTGAGTTGTTCCCACTAGCACCGCCTGCCCTACCTTCGGCACTCTCCCAAAGGAACGAGAGTACACAGCTCTAGCACTCAATTGCCGCCCCGCCGGGTTCCGGCCGGGGATCGCTGCACTTCAGACGCCCACAGTCTCCGCAGGCGCCTGCGCCTTGACCGCATCTACCTCCCAAGCCTGGCGTAGCGCCTGACGGCGCTGCTGCACGAATGCTTTTGCGTGCTGAAAATCGCGGAATAGCCGGTAGCCCTTGATCACATTGCACGGCCGGCAAGCCGCAACCAGGTTGGACGGATCTTTTCTCCCCCGCTTGGCGCGCGGATGCACGAAGTCAACTGTCATGCACAGGGAGTTTTCGAAACTCGACATGCCGTCGAAGCCACAATACTGGCAACGATAATGGTCCCGCTCCAGAATGCGGCGACCTTCCTCAGACGTTAATGGCTTGGCCAGAACGGTCAAGCCGAGCAGTTTGCCGATCGACATGAACGACCTCCATCAACAGTCCCTACACGGCCATTATGCGCTCAAGTCCGGGCAAAAAGAAGCCTATCTTCGCCCCGCCGGGCCCCGCCGCCCCCTGCCGGCGGAACGCCGAGCAGCCCACCGGTCCGGTGCCTTTGCCAGCATCGCGATATACTGAATTTTGGACTCCGGGGCACTGATCAATCCATGGCAGAACTGAGCGTTATCTGGCTTCGCGTGGCGGCTGCGCTATACTCGCTCGGCCTGCTCCACGCTATTCTCATGCTCGTCCGCCGTCGCGAGCACCTCTTTCAGGTGGCATTTACCGCCTTCACGCTGGGCACGGTCTTCCACTTTGTCTCCATCATCGAGGAAGGCATCGTCAACAACCGCTGTCCCATCTCTAACTTCTTCGAAACACTCTCGATGTGCGCGTTCTTCGTGGCCATCGTCTATCTGGGCGTACAACTCCGCTACCACGTGGAGAGCCTGAGCGCCTTCATTTTCCCGCTGGTCTTCGTGATGGCGATGGTGGCCACGCTCGGCAACCCCGTCAGCGCCTGGAGCAGCCCGCTCGTCCGCAACGCCTGGCTCAGCGTCCACATTGTGCTCGTGCTGCTCGGCTATGCCGCCCTGGTCTTCACCGCGGTCGCTTCCCTACTCTACTTATTCCAGGAACATGAGCTCAAGGCCAAGCGCCCGAATCGGTTCTACTACCGGTTGCCCGCGCTCGGCATGCTCGACGACATGATTTCCAAGTTCATGGCGATTGGCTTCGTTCTCATTACCCTCGCGGTCATCGCCGGCAGCACCTGGGCCTTTATTGAATTGAAAGCCAACTGGATTCGCCAACCGGCCATCGCCATCTCTTTCTTCACCTGGGGCGCCTACCTCGTCATGATCTGCCTGCGCATCACCGCCGGATGGCGCGGACGCAAAGCGGCCATCATGACCGTCACCGTTTTCGGCTTCTCGGCCCTCACCTGGGCAGCCCACGCCCACCTCGGCAGCGTACTCGGTAAACCATGAAGCTGCTGATCACCGGCGTATCCCACAAAACCGCACCCGTCGAAATCCGCGAGTGCCTCGCCTTCGCCGAGGGCACTCTCCCTGCCGCCCTGGCCGACCTGAAATCGCGCCCCGGCGTCAGCGAAGCCGTCATCCTCTCCACCTGCAACCGCGTGGAAATCACCGTCACAACCGACGACCAGACCGACCCCCGCGCCACCGTCGAAAGATTCCTGGCCGATCACAAAGCCGTCAACACGACATCCATCGGACCCCACCTCTATCGCCACGAAGGCCGCGAAGCCATCCACCACCTCTTCCGTGTCGCCGCCAGCCTGGATTCCATGGTGGTGGGCGAACCCCAGATCCTCGGCCAACTCAAAGCCGCCTACGCCGCCGCCAAGGATAACGGCGCCATCTGCGGCTGGCTCGATAGCCTGCTCAGCCGCTCTTTCAGCGTGGCCAAACGCGTCCGCTCCGAAACCGGGATCGGGCAGATGGCCGTCTCCGTCAGCTATGCCGCGGTCGAACTGGCCCGCAAGATTTTCGGCTCCCTCAACAACCGCACCGTGATGCTGGTGGGCGCCGGCAAGATGAGCGAACTGGCCGCGCGCCACCTGCGCCGCTCCGGCGCCTCGCACGTCTTCGTTACCAACCGCACCCACGAACGCGCTGTAGAGATGGCCAGGCTCTTCCAGGGCACCCCCGTCGAATACGCCCGCTTCACCTCCATGCTGCCGGAGGTCGATATCTTAATCGCCAGTTCCGGCGCCCCGCATTACATCCTCCACAAAGAGGAGATGCACCGCGTCATCAGCGCGCGCCGCAACAAGCCCATGTTCCTGATCGATATTGCCGTGCCGCGCAATATCGAACCCACCATCAACGAACTCGACAACGTCTTCCTCTACGACATCGACGATCTGCAGGAGGTGGTCAACTCCAACCTCCGCGAGCGCATGAAAGAGGCCGATCACGCCGAATCGCTGGTCACCAGCGAAGTCGAGCGCATGATGGCCCGCCTGCAGATCGCCGAAGTCACGCCGATCATCGTCGGACTGCAGGAGCAACTCGAACAGATCCGCGCCGCCGAACTCGAAAAGGCCCGCCGCAAACTCGGCCCCCTCACACCCCAGCAGGAAGAAGCCCTCGAAGCCCTCACCCGCGGCATCATCAACAAAATCGCGCACGGCCCCATCTCCGAACTGCGCTCCCAGGCCGGCAAGCCCGAAGGCGAGCACGTCATCGCCACCATTCGCAAGGCCTTCCACATTCAGGATTGATTCAGGATTGATTCATGCTCGTCATCGCATCCCGCGGTTCCCAACTCGCCCTCTGGCAGGCCCATTGGGTCGAAGCCCAACTTACCGCCGCCGGACACCCCTGCCGCCTGGAAATCATCAAAACCACCGGCGATAAGATCACCAACGTGCCGCTCGCCAAAGTCGGCGGCAAAGGCCTCTTCACCAAGGAAATCGAAGAGGCGCTCCTCGATGGGCGCGCGCACCTCGCCGTGCACAGCCTGAAGGACCTCCCCACCGAACTCCCCGAAGGACTCGTGCTCGCCGCCGTGCCGCCGCGTGAAGATCCGCGCGACGCCATCTGCGGCCGCCGCCTTGCCGATCTTCCGCAGGGCGCCAAAGTCGGCACCAGTTCGCTGCGCCGCGCCGCCCAGTTGCGCCAGTTGCGCCCCGATCTGATCGTCGAATCCGTGCGCGGCAATCTGGATACGCGCCTGCGCAAACTCGATGAGGGCCAGTACGATTCCATCCTCCTCGCCGCCGCCGGCTTGAAGCGGCTGGGCTGGGCGGACCGCATCGCCGAAATCCTCGAGCCGGAACAGATGTGCCCCGCCGTGGGCCAGGGAGCGCTCGCCATCGAAACCCGCGCCGGCTCTACCGTTGCGGCACTGCTCGATCACGCCGAAACACACACCGCCATTACCGCCGAACGCGCCCTGCTCTGTGCGCTCGGCGGCGGCTGCCAGGTTCCCATCGGTGCGCACGCCACCGTCTCCGAGGGGCGCGTGAGCCTGCTCGCCATCGTGGCAGCGCCCGATGGCAGCCAGATCATCCGCGCCACCACATCAGGCCCCGTTTCCGACGCCGCCGCGCTCGGCGCAACCCTCGCCGAAGAACTGCTCGGCCGCGGCGCCAAACAGATCCTGGAGGCCGTCTACAGCGCATGACCCGCCACGTAGGACAGGCCTCCCGGCCTGTCCTGCTTCTCTTACTCGCTTGCGTGGACATCCATCCCGCCTCAGCCAGCGGACAGGCCAGGAGGCCTGTCCTACGTCAGGCATCCCATGCCCGGTAAGGTCTATCTGATCGGCGCAGGCCCCGGCGATCCCGAACTCATCACCGTCAAAGGCCGCCGCCTCCTGCAACAGGCCGACGTCATCCTCTACGACCACCTCGCCAGCACCGCCCTCCTCGATCTAGCCCCGCCTTCCGCCGAACGCATCTACGTCGGCAAGAAGAAGTCCGCCCACTCCTTCGCGCAGGAAGAGATCTGCGCCATGCTGATCGAGCGCGCCCAACGCGGCGGCACCGTGGTCCGCCTCAAAGGCGGCGACCCGTTCCTGTTCGGACGCGGCGGCGAAGAGGCCGAGGCCCTCGCCGATGCCGGCATCCCGTTCGAAGTGGTTCCCGGCGTCACCACGCCGCTCGGCATCGCCGCCTACACCGGCGTCCCCCTCACCCACCGCGACCACACCTCCGCCGTCACCTTCGTCACCGGCCATGCCGTCGAGGCCATCGATTGGGACAAGGTGGGCCACTCCGAGACCCTCGTCGTCTTTATGGGCCTCACCAACTTCCCCGCCATCGCGAGCGAACTGATCGCCCGGGGACGCTCGGCCGAGACACCGGCCATGGCCGTCCGCTGGGCCACACGCCCCGATCAGCAGACCATCACCGGCACCCTCGCCACTCTGCCCGCGCTCGTCGCGGGCATGAAGCCGCCGGCCACCATCGTGATCGGCGAAGTGGTCCGCCTGCGGGAGAAGCTCGATTGGTTCGAACGCCTCCCCCTCTTCGGCAAGCGTATCGCCGTGACCCGCGCCCGCGAACAGTCCGGCGCCCTCGCGACGCGCCTCAGCGCTCTCGGCGCCGCCGTACTCGAACTCCCGACCATCGAAATCCGCCCGCCCGCCGACCCGGCTCCGCTCGACCGCGCCCTCGCCGCGCTCTCCACCTACGATTGGCTCATCTTCACCAGTGCCAATGGCGTGCGCTTCTTCATCGACCGCCTCGACGCCGGCCCCGCCGACCTGCGCCAACTCCACGCCAAAATCTGCGCCATCGGCCCGGCCACCCGCGACGCGCTCCAGGCGCTTCACCTCAAAGTCGACCTCATGCCCTCCGAGTACGTAGCCGAGGGACTGCTCACCGCCTTCGAACCCCACGATCTCTCCGGCAAACGCGTGCTGCTCCCGCGCGCCGCCGTGGCACGCGACCTTGTCCCGATCGAACTCGCCCGTCGCGGCGCGCACATCGACGTGGTGGAAGCCTATTGCACGCTGCCACCGGATCATCTTGCGGAAGCCGCACGCGAGCTCCTCGCCCAGCGCCCAAGTTGCCTCACCTTCACCAGTTCCTCCACCGTGCAGAACCTGGTCGCCGCGGTCGGAGCCGAAGCGCTGCGCGGCATCCCGGCGGTCTCCATCGGCCCCATTACTACCCGTACAGCGCAGTCGCTGGGCGTCGAAATCACCGCACAGGCCAAGGTGTTCACCGTGGAAGGCCTTGTTGATGCGGTGCTCGGGTTGTACACTGAAATGACTCCCCCGCTATCGAGCAAGAGCCCGAAAACCTCATGAGATCGCACATCATCGGTGTTGCAGGTCCTTCCAGTTCGGGTAAATCCGAATTGGCCCGTCAATTAGTCCACCGCCTGCCCGGCACCGCCATCGTTTCCCTGGATTCCTACTATCGCGGCATGGAAGAAATCCCCCTTGCGGAGCGCAAGAAGGTCAACTTCGACCACCCCGACTCGCTCGATTGGGAATTGCTCCACGAACACCTCGGCTGCCTCGCCAGGGGTGAGTCGTTTCCCGAGCCCGTTTACTCCTTCGCCGATTACGCCCGCACCGCCGAAACGCGCACGATTGAGCCGACCGAATTCCTGATCGTTGAAGGCCTGTTCGTCCTCTACTGGCCCGAACTCCGCGACATGCTGGACACCAAAGTCTACGTCCAGACCGGGCCAGAGGTCTGCTATCAACGCCGCCTAAACCGTGACGTCGCAGAGCGTGGACGCACCCCGGAAAGCGTGCGCGAACAGTACGAGAAGACCGTCCGCCCCAGCGCCGAGTGGTTCGTCTACCCCACCGAAAAATACGCGGACCTGATCGTCAGCGGCGAAGAGCCCCTCGAACGCTCCAGCAACTCCGTCATGGCCGCACTCCATCGCGCCAAAACCGCCAACGGGTAGCCGTAGGGCAGGCGTTTCCGCCTGCCAACTCTTCGTCCGTGCCGGATAGACCGGCGAAACCGCCTGCCCTGCGTCCCGCCTACTGCAACTTCCCGCGCGCGTCCACCGTCCACGTCTCTTCAACCGTATCGCCGCGCAGGCCGTACACCTTCTCGTGCAGATTCACCGCCACGCAGATGTGGTTCGGTATCACGCGGACCCGGTCGCCCACGCGAAACTCCTCACCCGCCTTCGTCAGATCCACGAAGCCGTGCTCTTCGTTCATCTTGTGGAAGCGCGCCGCGGGGGCTTCCACAATCCGCCCGAACGTCACCTCCGCCGGATTGGCCAGCCGGTCCGAAGAGAACGTCTTCGAGCCACCATCGATGATCATGTGTCCCGGCCGCGCCGTCGAAACCACCGTCGCCAGAATCGAGGCCGCGCAGTCTTCCAGCGCGCACCCGCCGCTCGCAATCGTATTCAGGTCGTTGAAGATGTACGTGCCCGGGCGGATCTCCGTGAGCCCCGCGAACTCGTGCGAGTGAAATAGCGTCGGCGTGGAACCGCCGCTCACAATCTCCAGCGCAATCCCCGCCCCTGCAAACTCCGCGCGCACGCCGTCGAGCAATGCGGAGACCTCCGCGATGGCGCGCAAGCCCGCCTCGTCCACGCTCTTGATATGTCCCGGATAAAACGTGATGCCGCGGAAGCGCACGCCCGGCAGCGCCTCGATCGCCTGCGCAAGACCGAGCAGCGGCGCACCCGGAGCGACCCCGACCCGTCCCAGCCCGGCATCCACCTCCGCCAGCACTCCGATTTCGACCTGCGCCGCCGCGGCCGCAGCAGATAGCTGTTCGGCCGCGAACACGCTATCCAGCGCCACGATCACCGTTGTCCGGCGCGCCACCTCGATCAGGCGCGCGAACTTGGCCGCGCCCAGAATCGGGTACGCAATCAGCAGATCGGCCGGCTCGGCCCCAGCCATGATTTCCGCTTCAGAGACCTTGGCCACGGTGAGTCCGCTCGCCCCGCTCGCCAGTTGCCTCCGGGCGAGCCGCACCGATTTGTGCGTCTTCGTGTGCGGGCGCAGGCGCAGTCCGTGCTCGCGCGAGTAGGCGGCCACGCGCGCCAGATTGCGCTCCATGATGTCCAGATCCACAATCAGCGCGGGCGTATCAATTTCCGAAACGTGCATGGGAATATGGTAACTTGCCGACCCGCCTCCACATCTACGCCGGCTTGCTCACGCTCGTAAACCTGCTCCTCTACGGCGTCGTGGGAATCGCGACCCTCTGGGACCGGCAACACCCGGCCGCGCCCGTCGTCTTCGAGCGCGCCTTCACCGTGCAACCGGGCGAGAGCGATCGCGCCATCGCGGACCGCGTGGTCCAACTGCTCGGCCTCTCGCTCGCCACCCCTGTCCACGCGTTCGCCATCGGCCACGACCGCGCGGGCCGCCTCGTGCTCGATTTCTACCACGTCAACGGCCGCCACAAAGTCACGTTCCGCGATGGACTCCTGCAGGTCGAACAGACGCGCGCCACCCTCGCCGGCTACCTCAACACGCTCCATGTCACAACCGGTGCCTTTCACTCCGGCGATTGGCGTCTCCAACTCTGGGCATGGTGGAACGAGTTCGCCATGTGGTGCGTGGCCCTGATGGCGCTCACGGGCATCTGGATCTGGTGGCAGCGCCGCGGCACGCCCGGCCTCGCCCGCCGCACCCATCGCTGGACCGCCATGGGCGCGCTCGCCCTCCTCGCCGTCTACGAAATCAGCGCCGTGCAGATGGCCCACCGTACGTGGCTGCCCGCGACGGTTCTCAACCGGATCCACCGCCTGCGCGGCCTCAGTTTCTCGCCCGTCCTGGGCCTCGCCATCCTGCTCCTGTGCGCCACCGGCATCTGGCTGTGGTGGTGCCTGAAGCGCGAGCGCACCACGGGCTCCGCGCTCCTCGCCCTCGGCGCCTTCCTCGCCGCCGGCCTCATCTGCTGGATGCGCCTCGGGTAGCGGAGGGTCAGAATCTCGCCACGCCCGCGAACTGGTTCATCAGAGCGTCCTCACACCCCATGAATCGCTTTCACCGCCATTGCGGGGTCGTGGTCGATGATGCTCAGAAGCGCCGCGGCCGGCCCCGTGGGACGGCGGCGAGCCTGCTCCCAGTTCTGTAAAGTCTTCACGCTGACGCCAATCAGTTGCGCGAATTCAGACTGTGACAGACTGGTGCGCTCGCGTATCGTGCGCACGCTCGGGGAGCGGAACACAACCCGCCGCGACGCCTTCCGTTCACCTCGTAGAATGGATCCGGCCTCGCGAACGCTTCCCAACAATTCTTCAAACATCTGTTTTTTCATTGGCAAACTCCTCTTTGACCAGCTTGGCCAGCTGCGCGATCTGCTTGGGCGTCAGGTCCGCCGCCGTATTCTTCGCATACGCTTACAACAGGAAGATCAAGTCATGCCGGACCGCCCAATAATAAATCACGCGGGCGCCTCCGCTCTTTCCTCTGGAGTCGACTGCGACGCGTACCTTGCGGATTCCGCCACCGCCTCGGATGAGTGCTCCAATCGCTGGATTCGCGGCAATTCGGGCTTGGAATCCACTGTACTGGTCATCGCTTAACAGTGCAGTGATCTGCCTCGTAAAAATGGAAGTCTCAAGCAACTCCACTGAATCACAGTATCCGCCATTGGCGGATAGCCGTCAAGCCGCACCCCGCCCTACTCATACCTCAGCGCCACAATCGGATCGATCCGCGTCGCCCGCCGCGCCGGGATGTAGATCGCGAGCGACGCCGCCACCAGCAGTGCCACCGGTATCGCCACAAACGTCGCCGGATCCTTCGCCGTCACGCCGTAAATCAGCGACGCCAGCAACTGCGCGAACCCGAACGCCAGCGGCAGCCCCACCACCAGCCCCGCTCCCACCGTCGTCATGCCGCGGCGGAAGATCATCCCCAGCACGCTCTGCCGCGCCGCCCCCAAAGCCATCCGCACGCCGATATCGCGCGTCTGCTCCTGCACCATATACGCCATCACGCCGTACACGCCGATCGCCGAGAGCCCCAGCGCCATCAGGCCGAAAATCCCCATCAGCACCGCCATGTAATTCAGCCCGATCGCGCGGTTGTGGATCAGCCTCTCCATCGTCTGCATCTCGATCACCGGCACCTGCGCATCCACCACGCGGACCGCCCCTGTGATCGCCCGCTCCACCGCCCCGGCATCGCCCGCAAACCGGATACCGAGGTCCATCCGCAGCGGCGGCGCCTGCGCAAACGGCACGTAAATGGTCCGCCGCGGCTCGCGGTCGTAAGGGTTGTGCACCACATCGCCCACCACCCCCACAATCGTGATCGCCGGACCTCGCGTCTCCGCTGCGCCGAGTTGGATCTGCCGCCCCACCGGCGACTCGTTCTTCCACCATCGCTCGGCCATGCGCCGGCTCACCACCGCCACCTTCGGCGCCTCGGCCCCGTCGCTATCCGTCAACATCCGGCCCGCTACCAGCGGCACCTGCAGCGCACCGAAATACGCAGGCGTCGCAACCTGATACATTCCCGTGGGCCGGTGCTCCAGGTCCACCGGCTGCCCCACAATCTCAAACGGCCGGCTCTCCGAGTGGTTCGAATACGGTATCGCGCTCACCGCCGCGGCCGCCGTCACGCCCGGCAGCGCACGCACCCGCGCCAGCACGCTGTCGAAGAACGCCGTGCGCTGATGCGGCTCGTGATACCGGTTCTCCGTGAGCGCCAGACGCAGCGTCAGGAACGTCGCTGGCTCCATCCGCCTGCCATCGTCCAGCATCGAACGGAAGCCGCGCACCATCAGTCCCGCCCCCACCAACAGCACTACCGCCATCGCCACTTCGATCCCGACCAGCGTATTCCGCAACCGGTGCCGCGCGCTGCCCGCCGACCCGCCGCGCCCGCCTTCCTTCAGCGCGTCCGTCAAGTTCGGATGCGAGCACTGCCACGCCGGCGCCAGGCCCGCCAGCACCCCGCTCGCCACCGCCGCCGCCAGCGTGAACAAAAGCGTGCGCACATCCAGGTGGATGTCCTTCCAGCCCAGAATGTAGCGCTGAATCTCCGGCGGCATCCCGGCCTTCATCACCTCCATGCCCCAATCCGCCAGCACCAGCCCGAGCGCCGCCCCCGCCACCGAGAGCAGCACGCTCTCCGTCATTAACTGCGTCACCACCCGCCACCGCGATGCGCCCAGCGCCGTGCGCACGGCCACTTCGCGCAGCCGCCCCGTGGCGCGCGCGAATTGCAGATTCGCCACGTTCACACACGCGATCAGGAGCACGAACAGCACCGATGCCAGCAGCAGCACCGCGTACTGCGAAGTCTCGTACTCCACCAGATACCGGCGCGCGCTCCACACCGCGAACCGCCGCCCCTTATTCGTCTCCGGGTAGCTCTGCTCCAGCCGCGCCCCGACTCCCGCCAGCTCGGCCTCTGCCTGCTCCGCGCTCACTTCCGGCTTCAGCCGTGCCGCAATCTCCACCCGGTTGGCGCGGCGGCTCGCGCGCTGCACGGGCGTCAACGCCAGCGGCGTCCACAACTCCGTCGCCAGCGGAAAATCGAAGCTCGCCGGCATCACTCCGGTCACGCGGAAATTCTGATCGTCCAGCCGGATCTCGCGCCCGATAATCCCCGGATCCCCGCCGTACGAGCGCCGCCACAAGCGGTCGCTCAACACCACTTCCCGATCCCGCCCCGGCTGGTCTTCGCCCGCTTGAAATCCCCGCCCCATCACCGGCTGCACCTGCAGCGTGTCGAAGAAATTCGCGCTCACCAGATTCGAATCCACCCGCTCCGGTTCGCCGCCCGCGCCCACGATGTTGGCCCGCCCGCCCTGCCAGTACGCCAGTTCCGTCAGCGAGGAACTCTGCCGCCGGATGTCTTCCATATCGCCCGGCGTCACGTCGTCGCGATCGTTCGGCGAATCCGGCACCCGCTGCACCGCCATCACCAGGCTCTCCAGATGCGGCAGCGCGATCGGCTTCCACAACAGCGCGTCCACCATGCTGAACACCGCCGTAGTGGCGCCGATACCGAGTGCGAGCGTCAACACCGCCGTTGCCGCGAACCCCGGCGACTTGCGCAGCATTCGCTCCGCGTATCGAATGTCGTGCCATAGATTCATGATGGGAGTGCCTCAATCTTAATACGCATTCCCCAACCTTTGGGTTCGCGGAAATCCGAGTTCGCAAAAATCCGGTTTGCGCTCTGTACAATGGGAGTTGCTCATGTCACGCGTTCCCGGATCGCCCCGCAGCCGAATTGCCCTCGCAATCGGATTCATCGCCCTGGCAGCTCTGCTCAGCTCCCAGCCGGCGCCCCGCGAACAGGTCGGCCCGCTGCAAGGCGGAGGCTTCCTCCTCAACAGCGGCTGGAAGGTCGATCCCGTCGGCCGCCAGATCCCGCTCGATACCCTGCCGATGTCGAGCGCCCTCACGCCCGATGGCAAGTATCTGCTCGTCCTCAACGGCGGTTGGAAGCCGCCTTCGGTCAGCGTGATCGAAACCGCGACCGGCGCCGTCAAAGGCTCCACGCCCGTTGCCGATGGCTGGCTCGGCCTCGCCATCTCCCCCGCCGGCGACCGCGTCTATGTGGGCGGCGGACAGAAGGCATCCATCTTCGAATTCGCCCTCGCCAATGGCACTCTCACTCCCGCCCGCACCTTCGTCGTCGTGCCCCAGGATCAGCGCGGCGCGCAGGATTTCATCGGCGACGTGGCCTTCACTCCCGATGGGCGCCTGCTCTATTGCACCAACCTCTACCGCGATATGGTGCAGGTGATCAATCCCCAGTCCGGCATGGTCATCGGTCAGATCAAGACCGGACGCCGCCCCTACCGCATCCTCTTCCACCCCGATGGCAAGAGCTTCTTCGTGACCCATTGGGCCGATGGCACGCTCGGCCAGTATGAGACAGCCGGCGGCACCGCCGTCGGTCCCGCCGTGCGCATCGGCGCGCATGCCAGCGATATGGTCTGGCGCCCCGGCGCTCCCGAAGCCGCGGAAGCCGGCGCGCCCGCCTACACCGCGCGCATCTTCGTCGCCGCCGCCAACACCAACAATGTCTTCGCCGTCAGCGTCAATGCCGCCAAGGAACTCAACGTCATCGAGAACATCAACATCGCCATGACGCCGCGCCAACCGCTCGGCATGACGCCCTCCGGCCTCGGCCTCAGTGCCGATGGCAAGCGCCTCTACGTCGCCTGTAGCGATGCCAACGCCGTCGCAGTCGTGGATGTGGACGATGAGCGCAGCCGCGTCGAAGGCTTCATCCCCACCGGCTGGTATCCCACCGCCGCCCGCGGACTCGCCGACGGCACCCTCGTCGTGCTCAACGGCAAGGGCCTCAAATCCTACCCCAACAACATCAACGGGCCCAACCCCACCAAGCGCCCCGAACCCGTGCACACCGGCGAACCCGCCTCCTTCGCGGCCTTCGTCGGACGCCTCCAGACCGGAACCGCCAGTTGGATCGCCCCCTTCACCGCCGAACAGCTCACCCAGTGGACCGCGCTCGTGCTGAAGAACTCGCCCTACCGCGATACCCAGCTCGATGCCGCCAGCCCGTTGCCCAAAATCGACCACGTCATCTACATCGTCAAAGAGAATCGCAGCTACGATCAGGTGCTCGGCGATATGAAGGAGGGCAACGGCGATCCCTCTCTCGTCATCTTCGGCGAGCAGAGCACCCCCAACCTCCACAAGATCGCGCGCGAATTCGTCCTCCTCGACAACTTCTACGTCAATAGCGATGTCAGTGCCGATGGCCACAACTGGTCCACCGCCGCCATCGCGCCGGATTACGTGCAGAAGCTGTGGCCCAGCGAATACGGCAAGCGCCGCTCCGTCTACGATTTTGAAGAGCAGGACCCCGCTTCCCTGCCCCCCGCCGGCTACCTCTGGACCAATGCCGCGGCCGCCGGACTCTCCCTCCGCAACTTCGGCTACATGGTCAACAACAAGCGCGAAGCCCTCCTCGGCGCCGAGCAGATCACCGGCGTGCGCGACCCCGTGCTGGCCAAGAACACCAACCCCATGTACCGCGGCTTCGATCTCAACTACCCCGATATCGATCGCGCCAAAGTCTTCCTCACCGAGCTCGCCCAATACGAACAGGCCGGCGTCATGCCCCGCCTCATCGTCATGCGCATGGGCAACGATCACACCTCCGGCACCGCCGCCGGTAAGGTCGCCCCCCTCAGCGCCGCCGCCGATAACGATCAGGGCATCGGCATGCTCGTCGAAGGCGTCTCCAAATCCCGCTTCTGGAACAGCACCGCCATTTTCATTCTCGAAGACGACGCGCAGAACGGTCCCGACCACGTCGATTCCCACCGCTCCCCCGCCTACGTCGTCTCTCCCTGGGTCCGGCGCCATGCCGTGGATAGCACCATGTACAACACCACCAGCATGCTCCGCACCATGGAATTCCTGCTCGGCATGAAGCCCATGACGCACTTCGATGCCGCCGCCCGCCCCATGACCTCTGTCTTTCAGAGTCAGCCCAACCCGGCCCCGTATGCCGCCGAGAAGCCGCGCATCCCCCTCGACCAGAAGAACCCCGCCGCTACCGCCGCCGCAGCCCGCGCCGCGCGCATGAGGTTCGACGAAGCCGATGCCAATGACGACGATGAGTTGAACGATATCCTCTGGCGCGCCATCCGCAAAGATGCGCCTCCGCCCCCGGTACGCAGCATTTTTGGACGATAAGTAATTGCGGGGACGGCCCTCGGGCCCTTCCATTCATATACCCATGCCTCAAATTCACCTGTGCTTCTTGTGGCACATGCACCAGCCGTTTTATAAAGACCTCGACTCGGGCGAGTACAAGCTGCCGTGGACGCGCATGCACGCGCTCAAAGACTACTACGGCATGGTCCATCTGCTCAGTGAGTTTCCCAACGTCAGGCAGACCTTCAATCTGGTGCCCTCCATGATGGCCCAGGTCGAAGAGTATGCCACCGGCGCCGCGCGCGATCCCTTTCTCGCCCTCGCGCTCAAACCGGCCGAAGCCCTCACGGATGAAGATCGCAGGTTCCTTCTGCAGCACTCCTTCTATTCCGACCCCGGCCACATGATCTATCGCTATCCGCGCTACGGCGAACTCTTCGATGCGCGCAACGCGCAGCCGGCGGCGGGCGCGCGTCCCAACTTCACCCCGCAGGAGTGGCGCGACATCCAGATGTGGTCGCAACTCGCCTGGTTCGACGAAGAGTTTCAAGCCCACGATCCCGAAGTGCGCGAGTGGATCACCCGCGGCCGCAACTTCACCCTCGACGATCAGCGGCGCATGGGCGCAAAGCAGCAGGAGATCGTCGGCAAGGTGCTGCCCGAATACGCCCGCCTCGCCAAATCCGGCCAGATCGAAATCTCCACCACGCCCTACTACCACCCCATCCTCCCCCTGCTCTGCGATTCCAACATCGCCTCCGTCTC
>CAIRBY010000850.1 GCA_903876865.1 uncultured Acidobacteriia bacterium | reverse complement strand
CGCCCATCGGCGCCGGATTCGACACCCTGGGGCGTGGAAGGCAGGGTCTGCGTGTAAACCACGCGGTTCTGGGAGAGGTCGATCTGGTAGAGGGCAGAGGGGGGGCCGCTGGCCGTCACATACAGATAATTGCCGTCCATGGAAAGCGCCCCGGCGAGCGGGGTCTTGCCGGTAGGGATCTTGGCGATGACCTGCTTGGCCACGTAGTCGTAGACCTGGACCTGATTGGTGGTATTGGAGACGAGGTACAACTGATGGCGCAGTTCGTCCTTCACGATATCGGAGGGGGTGCCGCCGGTCAATTGGACGACATTCCCGAAAGTCGCCGAGACTGCGGATTGCGCGCGGGCGCCGGGCGCCGTCACGAACCACAGGACCAGCGTAAGCGCGGCAAAATGACACCTAGAGTTCACGGATGATTCCTTCCTGGGGACGCGGCGATTTCAATCTTAGTCTACTCTAAACCCTATCAACGCAGAGAAGTTTCTGGCAGCCGGCGGATCGGCGCAACAATCCCGCCCCCCGCCGTGTTATAGTCTACAAAATTGAAAGCTATCGTGCGGAACGAGACCCGCAACACCGTTCTCGGAGAGGCTGTGGATATTGCCGACACCAGCGCCAAGCGTCGTGTCGGACTGTTGAAGCACCCGGGTCTTGAGGCGGGAACAGGGCTATGGATTTTGCCGTGCGAGAGTGTCCATACCTTCTTCATGAAGTTCGCGATCGATCTGGTGTATCTGGATCGGAAGAAGAAAGTGCGGAAGGTTCGCAATGCGGTGCCGGCATGGCGCATGTCCGCCTGCCTCACGGCGCATTCGATCCTGGAACTGCCGGCAGGTACGGCGGCAAGGACCGGCACGCAGGCCGGTGATCAGTTGAGTATCGAGACGGTTGCAGAATGAATTTCCGGTTCCAAGTCGCGATTCTGACCACGGGCGCCGCGCTCTCGGTCTCCTGCGTACACCAGACGGTGACCAGCAGGACCGCGGCGCCTCCCATGACGGTGTGGGACCGGCAGGTACGGAATGCGGTGGATGCGGGCGATGGCGATTATCAGCTTCGGGCGCTGCGGCAGAAGGTGGCCGCGGAACCGGAGAACATCGCGGTACGGGTGGAATTATCCAACGCCTATGGCGAACGCGGGTACCATGAGGTCGCGCTTGAAATCAGCCGCCTGGCCGCGGCACGGTTTCCCGAATCGGGTGACGCGCAACTTTCTTTGGTACGCGACTTGCGGGCCGTCAACCGCCGCGCGGAGGCCATCACGGCGCTGGAGGGCTTTCTCAGATCGCATCCGGCGAGCGAAGCGAAATACTATTCCTGGCTCGGGATTCTGCGCGACGAATCGGGGCTCTGGGCGCTCGGCGAGCCGGCCCATCGCAAGGCGATTGAAGTTGCCGGCAGCACCGGCGCCGATTCCCTGCACAACAACCTGGGCTACAACCTGTTGATGCAGAAGAGCTACGACGAAGCCGTGAGGGAGTTCGAGGCGGCCCTCAAGTTAAACCCGGCTTCCGCCATCGCCCGCAACAATCTGGGGATGGCGCAGGCACGGTCCGGCGCCGCCGCGCAGGCACTCGCCACCTGGCAAGCCAGCACGGACGCGGCCACGGCCCACAACAATCTGGCCACGGTCTGGATCGAAAAAGGGAACTATCCCGAGGCACGCAAGGAATTACAGCAGGCCCTCGGATATAATAAGGCTCACTCGGCCGCGCTCAAGAATCTGGAATTGCTGGGAAGTTTGGAAACTCACCCCCCGGCAGCGGCGTCGAAAGCTGAGGACAGCCGTTGGGAGCGGTGGAAGATCGCTTTCCGCAAGCTGTTTGTCGGCCCACTGTACGATTCGCGGCCGGAAGACGTTAGAAGTGCTTCCGCCGCTAAATGAGAAGAGGAATGATGAAAGCACTAGTCATCGGTTTTATTCGCGACGAACAGGGACAGGATCTGGTTGAGTACGCTCTGATCGTGGCCGCCGTCGGTCTCGCTCTGATCACCACCGTGAATCAGCTCTCCCAGGGAATTGTCAGCCTGTACCAGAGCATGACGGTCGATCTCAGCGGCATCGGCGCCCAACAGTAGCGCCGGGAACTGATGTCCCGGCCGGGGGTCGTGCTCCGGTGGTGGGTGCCGGATGTGGCGCTCGCCGCCGCATGCGTCACGCTGTTCTATTGCCTGTTTCTGTTTCAGGGCTACCAACAGCTATTTCGCGATTCCGACGCCGGCTGGCACATCCGCACCGGTGAAGCCATCCTGGCCACCGGCACTTTGCCACGCACGGACCCGTACTCCTTCACTCGTGGCGGGCAGCCCTGGTTCGCCTGGGAATGGCTGACCGATACCGCCACCGGCGCCATCCACCGGAGTGCCGGACTGAGCGGCGTGGCGCTATTCTACGGGGCCGCGATCGCGATCGGGGTGTGGCTCTGGTTCCGGCTGCACTGGGCGCTTGGCGGCAACTTCCTTCTCGCCTGCGGCATGGCGCCGCTGCTGCTTTCCACCTGCAATAT
>CAIRBY010000849.1 GCA_903876865.1 uncultured Acidobacteriia bacterium | reverse complement strand
CCTACACGACGCTCTTCCGATCTCTCCGAACCATCCGGGCGGCGGATGCGGCGGATCATGGCGGTGTGGCCGTGCTCGCGCAGTTGCCGTCTGGTCTCTTCGTTGAGAGGCAGGTCGTCCGGATGCAGGATGGAATCCCAATCCCCGTCCGTGATGACGGGGCCGAACTTGCGCCCGTAGAGTTGCTCCACGGCGGCGTTCTGGTACTCGATGCGGCCATCCGGGTAAGACCAGGAGAGCACGGCGTCCGTCATCGATTCCAGGAAGCGGTCGGCGATTTCGCGCTGCCGCCGCGCCTCGTGCAGGGTGGCCATCTGTTCGGTGACATCGCGCGCCAGAAAGGCGCCCGCCGCCGGCGCGTGATGGAGCGCCACCAGATTCAGGAGCAGCCAGCGTTCCCCCTCGCCCGCCGCCACCCGGCAGCTGGTCTGGAAGTTGCCCAGCTCTTTGCGGGTGATCCTGCCCCACGCCTCGCGCAGTTCGGCGGCGGTCGCCGGGTTCGCCGTTTCCAGCCGGGCGATCAGCGCCTCGAGCCGGCCGCCGATCTCCACGGGGAAGGGAAGGGGATGCGGCACGTGTTTGGGCGTGGTGAAGGCGAGCGTGCGGCCGGCGGCATCCAGCACCAGCACCAGAGCCGGCATGGCCTCCAGCGCTTCGAGGAAGAGTTCCGGCTGGAGGCCGGAGTGCGGCGGGGCTGCGAGGGGCGGGGCTGGGACTGGAGGCTTTGCGGGTGAAGGCTGCGACGCCTGGCGGAGAATCAGCGCTGCCGGTCCGGCGCCCGTGCGAGTCGGAGTGGCGCTCCATTCGCCGCTCCGGGTGTCGCCGGTTTTGGAGTGGAGGGTCAGGTGTCCGCGGAAGGCGGTGGCGCGGGCCATGGTCTGGCGCAGGTGGTGGAGTTCGGGCAGGATCGCGGGCAGTTGGCGCGCGGTTTCGGCGGGCGTGTAGCCGGAGAGGCGCTGCCATGCCGGATTGGCGTAGAGCACGTCCGTATCCGCAGCCTGAGGCTCCGCCGGGAGGATGAGGACGGCCTCGTCAAAGGCATCGAAGATGGCGGCGAAATCCAGTACGGAGGTGTGTGAAGTGTTCGCCATGGAGCCCATCACAGGGGGTGGATCTGAGGCGCCGCCCGCCGACCGCGCGGTGCGCCCGTCGCCGGTAAACGCCCACTGAAGCGAGTCTCGCTGAAGAGAGGATGGTTCCTTTCCGGTGCATCGCCATGTCCGCGGCGCCGCCGCATCCGGCCTGCTCTGTGGTTCCGCGTGAGCCGGAACCTGTCGCCCTGATTATACTCTCTGGCGGGTTGCACGCGGCTGCCGGGCTAGGAATTTCCGAGGAGTTTGAAGAGGAGGAGGAAGATGCCCGCCCAGATGGCGAGTCCGGCGAGAGTGCCGGCCAGCAGTCCGAAGCTGGAGTGGAAGGTGTCGCGTTCCAGGGCCTTCTCGCGCCGTTGGGGGACGCCGTGTTTGGCGAGTTGACACGCGTTGCACTTGGTGGCGGCTGGCATCAGTTTCACATCCGAAGGTGTGCAGGTGGGGG
>CAIRBY010000848.1 GCA_903876865.1 uncultured Acidobacteriia bacterium | reverse complement strand
GCGCCGCCTGCACCATCTTCTGCCCTTCGTCTACATACGTGCAGCTCGGCTTCTCCACGTAGACGTCTTTGCCCGCCTTGCACGCTTCCACTTCCATGTAGGCATGCCAGTGGTCAGGCGTCGAAATGCAGACCGCGTCGATCGATTTATCCGCCAGAATCTCGCGGAAATCCTTCACCGATTTCGGCGTGAAGCCGCCCTTCTTCGCCGCCGCTTCCGCCCGCTCCAGGTGCGGCTGATACACGTCGCAAAGCGCGGCTGGCTGCGCCTCCGCCAGTTTCATCGCATATCCCAGGTTCCCCGAACCCATCGCGCCCAGCCCGATGAAGCCTACCGCAATGCGGTCGTTGGCGCCTCTGACCCGCCCCGTGAACAGCGAGGTCGTGAATGCGGCGCCGGCGGCGCCTAGCAGTTCTCTCCGTGCGATTTTCATACCGCTACTGTAAGTATCAGAATTGCAGCCGCCATGCAAGCGTTAGCGCTCGATTCCTAGGAAAATACACACAGAATTACATTTCGAACCGCTTCCCCACACCCGCAACTTTCCCGAATTAGGGGCGCGCTCCACCCACCAGTTATACTGGGAGATTGCCCACCGATGCCTCTTGCCAGCAAATTAGCCTTTCAGTTTGAGCGACGCCTCCAATTCAAAGGCCAGAGCCTCTTCCAGACCCGCGCCGTGCGCCTCACCGAGGCCAATCAATCCCATTTCTATGGCGAAGTCCAGGGCTCCAGCCGCTACCACGTCCGCCTCACCTACGAATCCAACCTGCTCCGCGTCCACTGCGAATGCCCCTATTTCCAGGACTTCGGCCGCTGCAAACACCTCTGGGCCGTCATCCTCGAAGCCGATAAACGCGGCGTCCTCGGCGAAGCCGCCGCCGCCTCTTACCTCAAAGTCAGCCGCGATGTGGGCGCCGACCCCGCTGCCTCCGCCCAGGCAGCCGACACCTACGACGTCTTCGGCTTCCCCATCCGCCCTCCCTCCGCCATCCGCCAG
Organism: uncultured Acidobacteriia bacterium; assembly: GCA_903876865.1. GTDB lineage: Bacteria > Acidobacteriota > Terriglobia > Bryobacterales > Bryobacteraceae > Solibacter. The sequence continues at coordinate 7,426 of CAIRBY010000848.1, read as the reverse complement.
CCCGTCCCCGCCGCCCAGCAGCAACAGCAGCCGGCCTGGAAAGAGTACCTCTCCGATATTGAGGCCAGCCTCCACTCCCGCCAGCTCCGCGCCCCCGCCTGGCCGCGCGGCTTCGAAATTCTCTATGTGGTCGACTGCGGCGCCACCCGCACCGCCGGAGCCATCGTCCTCGAACTCTTCTCCCGGTCCCGCCGCAAATCCGGCGATTGGAGCGTCCATAAGGAGTTCCGCATCACCCCCTCCCAGGTCGGCTCCCTCCCCGACCCGGTCGATTCCGAAGCCATCGCCGCCATTCTCGGCGGCCAGGAATATTACATCTACTCCTACGCCTCCGCCAGCGGCGCAGCCGCCCGCAAAGCCATCCCCCACGCCCTCGCCATCAAGCTGCTCCCCCAACTCGCTTCCACCGGACGCCTCTTCTTCCGCGACGTCGGGCAGGCGGCCCTGCACCCCCTCGCCTGGGATGAGGGCGAGCCCTGGAAGCTCCACCTCGACGTGCGCCAGGACGAGCGCGACCAGTGGAACATCACCGGAGCACTGCGCCGCGGCGAAGAGCGCATGGAACTCGCCGCACCCCCACTCATCGTCGAAGGCGGCTTCCTCCTTGCCTGGGATAAGACCGGCGGGGACAAACACAACCATCCCAAGCTCGCCCGCCTCGATGACGCCGGCGCCTTTCCCTGGATCACCCGCCTCCTCAGCCTCAAGCGCATTCCCTTCCCGGACCGCGAACGTGACACCGTCATGGCCAGCCTCCTCAGCCTGAGCGTGGTGCCGCCGCTCGATGTGGATGGCGATCTCAAATTCGAGGAGCGCAGCGTCACCCCCAAACTCGGCCTGCGCATCCACCAGCTCAAGGAAGGCTGGGGCGAAGAGTTCTTCAACGGGCACCTCCTCGTCGATTACGGCCGCGGTTGGGGCGAGCCCTCCAGCGGACGCGGCGTCTGGTTCCCCGAAGAGCGCGTCTATCTCCTGCGCGATGACGAAACCGAACACTCCGCCCTCGTCCAGTTGAAGGAGCTCGGCCTCCGCCCCACCGAGGGCGCCGCCAACTCTTACCGCCTCGGCCCCAAATCCATGCCCCGCGTGGTGCGCGAACTGCTGCACGCCGGCTGGCACGTGGAGGCCGAAGGCAAGGCCTTCCGCCGCCCCGGCAACGCCCGCGTCGATGTCAAAAGCGGCATCGATTGGTTCGAACTCTACGCCGAAGTCGATTACGATGGCCAGACCGCCAGCCTCCCCGCCCTGCTCGCCGCGCTCCGCCGTGGCGACACCATGGTGCGCCTCGGCGATGGCACCTTCGGCCTCCTGCCCGAAGAGTGGCTCGAGCGCTTTGCCCCGCTCGCCGGACTCGGCGCCAAGGAAGAGGATCACCTCCGCTTCCGCCGCAATCAGGCCGGGCTGTTGGATGCCCTGCTCGCCGCCCAGCCCGAAGTTCAGGTGGATGCCGTCTTCGCCGCCATGCGCGAACGCCTCGCCAATTTCGGCGGCGTCCTCGCCCTGCCACAGCCCGCCGGTTTCATCGGCCAACTCCGCGATTACCAGTGCGAAGGCCTCGGCTGGATGCAGTTCCTGCGCGAGTTCGGTTTCGGCGGCTGCCTCGCCGACGACATGGGAGTCGGCAAAACCGCCCAAGTCCTGGCCACACTCGAAGCCCGCCGCGCCGAAGGCCACGGACCCTCGCTCGTGGTCGCGCCCAAATCCCTCATGTTCAACTGGCGCGCCGAAGCCGAGCGCTTCACCCCGCAACTGCGCGTGCTCGAGCACACCGGGCTCGCCCGCGATGTCGCCGCCATTCCCCAACACGATCTGGTGCTCACCACCTACGGCACCCTGCTGCGCGATATCTCGCACCTCTCGGAAATCCACTTCGATTACGTGGTGCTCGATGAAGCGCAGGCCGTCAAGAACTCCGCCACCTCCAGCGCCAAGGCCGTGCGCCTGCTCAAAGGCAAACACCGCCTCGCCCTGAGCGGCACGCCGGTGGAAAATCACCTCGGTGAATTGTGGAGCCTCTTTGAGTTCCTCAACCCCGGCATGCTCGGCGAAGCCAAGGTGCTGCACATGGCCGGAGGCCTCGCCCGCAACCCCGGCGAAGATGCCCGCCGCCTGCTGGCACAGGCGCTGCGCCCCTTCATCCTGCGCCGCACCAAGCAACAGGTGGCGCGCGAACTGCCGGAGAAGACCGAGCAGACCATCTTCTGCGAACTCGAAGGCCCGCAGCGCAAACACTACGACGAATTGCGCAAGCACTATCGCGAAAGCCTGCTCTCGCGCGTCTCCGCCGAAGGCATGGGCAAATCCAAAATGCACGTGCTCGAAGCGCTGCTGCGCCTGCGCCAGGCCGCCTGCCATCCCGGCCTGCTCGATGCCAAACGCCTCCACGAACCCAGCGCCAAACTCGACGTGCTCATGGATCAGCTCGAAGAACTGCGCCAGGAAGGCCACAAGGCGCTCGTCTTCTCACAATTCACCAGCCTGCTCGCGATCGTCCGCGACCGCCTCGATCAGGCCGAGATCCCCTACGAATATCTCGACGGCGCCACCCGCGACCGCCAGTCCCACGTCGAGGCCTTTCAGAACGACCCCAACTGCGGCCTCTTCCTCATCAGCCTCAAGGCCGGAGGCCTCGGCCTCAACCTCACCGCCGCCGAATACGTCTTCCTGCTCGACCCGTGGTGGAACCCCGCCGTGGAGGCGCAGGCTGTCGACCGAGCCCACCGCATCGGCCAGACCCGCCCCGTCTTCGCCTACCGCCTGATCGCCCGCGACACCGTGGAAGAAAAGGTGCTGGAGTTGCAGAAGACCAAACGCGAACTCGCCGACGCCATCCTCGGTGAAGACAACAGCCTGATCCGCGACCTCAAACGCGAAGACCTCGAATTACTGCTGTCGTAGGTGGGGCAGGCGGTTCCGCCTGCCGCCTCTTCGAACGTGCCGGCTTGGCAGGCGAAAAGTTGGCAGGCGAAATCGCCTGCCCTACCTTGAAAATGTTAGCCTGAAAGCTCATGCGTGCATTTTTGACCCTTCTCCCCGCGCTGGCCGCTGTCTCTCTCAGCGCCCAGACGCCACCGGCTGCTACACCGCAGGCGACCACGCCTCCCGCGGCCACCACTCCGGCCAAAAAGGCCGCGCCCAAAGCCGCCGCCAGCACCACGCCCGGCGCCGCGCCCGCACAGGCTAAGCCCGCCGCGGCCGCTGCCCCCGCGCAAGCCAAACCCGCTGCCGCCGGAACCACTCCCGCCGCGGGCCGCGGCACCGCCGCCGGACGCGGAGCCGTTGCCGGACGCGGAGCCGTGAAGCCCGCCGTCGCACCCAAGCCTATGGAACCAGCACCCCTCACTACAGACGACCAGAAAGCCATCTACGCCCTCGGCCTCAACATCGCCCAATCGCTCAGCGTCTTCGACCTGAGCACCGAAGAGATGGAGATCCTCAAGCGCGCGCTCAGCGATTCGCTGGCCAAGAAGCCCGCTCTCGAACTCTCCGAATGGGGTCCGAAGATCGATCCTCTGGCGCGCTCCCGCTCCGCCAAAGTGGCCGAAAAATCCAAAGCCGAATCCGCCGCCTATCTGGCCAAGGCCGCCCTCGAACCCGGCGCGGTCAAGACCGATTCCGGCCTGATCTACAAGGAAGTCACCGCCGGTACCGGCGCCTCCCCCAAAGCCACCGATACGGTGAAAGTGCACTACCGCGGCACGCTGGTGGACGGCACGGAATTCGATAGCTCTTACAAGCGCAACGAGCCCACGCAGTTCCCCCTGAACGGCGTGATCCCCTGCTGGACCGAAGGCGTGCAGCGCATGAAGGTCGGCGGCAAGAGCATGTTGATCTGCCCCAGCAGCATCGCCTACGGCGATCAGGGCCGCCCCTCCATCCCCGGCGGCGCCACACTGATCTTCCAGATCGAACTGCTCGAAGTCGTCGCGAAGTAAAACTGCTACCGGACGTGGCGTGGGCAACCGGCCCGCGCCACGCTACTTCGCACTGCTTACTTCACACTGATCGTCATCCCTGCCTGGCTCACCGCGTTGCCCACGTGAATCTCGACCGGCACATTGCCGGATGAGACCGTTGCGGGGATGCGCACGTTCACCTGAAACAGTCCCGCGATGGCTCCGGGTGCGCCGCCGGCATACTGCACGTCGGCCGCCTGCCCATCCACCGTCGCACTCACCGGCAGCTTCGGCACCGGCACGGTGCCCTTCGCAATCTGCCCGTCGATGCCGCCCGGCGTAGTCTGCCCTTCGCCCGTGGCATAGATGGAAACGATGCTGCCCTTGGCGGCGGGCGCGCTGCTCGAGTTCACCGTGAGCCCGTCCTGATTGATGATGGCGGCCTGTCCCGCGCCGGTCAGGTTGGCGGAGAAGAGCGAAGGCTGCGCCGGCCACACCGGCAGCGCCACGGGGTCGGACGATTGGTTGCCGTTGCGCACCTGCACCTGCGTGCCGAGTTTGCCATCCACCGCATACGGCACCACCGCCGCCAACTGTCCGGAGGAGGTGTAGAGAATGGGAGCGGGAACGCCATCGAAGAGCACCTGTGTGCCGCCCACGCTGGTGGCGTAGCGTCCGTCGCTCGTCAACGCGGCGCCGGTCAGTTTCGCCGGTCCCAGATTGTTGCCATAGAGCACCACGATCTTGCCGGGTGTGACTGCGCCCGCCTGGGTGCTGGCGCCATCGACCATCCCCGAACTGACGAAGAGCGGCTTGGTGCCTACCAACGGCACCGGCGAGAGCACGTAGATGATCGAGGCGTTCTGGATCGCGTTCAGGTCCGCCGCCTTCTGCGGCACCACGTTGAGCAGCAGGCTGCCCATCTCATCGGTGGAGTTCTCGCCCCACTTCACGTTCTTCGGCGGAGAGTTGGGGTTGACGATGTTGCCGGACGAATTGTCGTAAGTGAGTTCGCCATCGAGGCGCGTGCCCTTGGGCAGCGGTACCAGGCTGTTGAAGATGTATTGATCCTGCCAGTTGAATTCCCAATCCTTGATCCAAAGCAGAATGCGTACTTCGCCGGAAGGCAGAGTGGCGGTCAATTTAGCTTCGTGCCCCAGGTAATGCGCATGCGCCCAGACCCCGACCGCGTTCACATCGGCGGGCAGAGTGAAGGAGCCGCGGATCTTGTAGTCCGGGACTCCGGCGGGGATATCGAGGTTGGCGCGGATGCCGAAAAACGCAGGCACCTGAATCTGCGTCATTTGCACGGCGGGGGCGGGTCCGAAGTAGAGGCCGATCACGGTCTGCTCGGTAGCGGCAACGCCATTGGGATGGAAGTGCGTCTGCATCAGGAAGTCCGAACCCTTGGGCAGCGGGATGGCGACGCCGCTGGGCAGGAAGGCGGGCGTGGTGCCGGGCACCCAACCGCCGAGACCGCCGTTGATGGCGGCGAGCGGGTCGCCCACGGTGAAGATGCTGCCGAAGCCGGGGAAGCCAGGTTGGCCATCCACGCCATCCTGCGCACGAGCGCCGCCGGTGGTGTCGGAGAAGAAGAGCGAGTGGTGCACCACGCTGCGCGCCGAAGGCTTCAATTCGATCGCCGTGACCCACTTGTCCGCCGTCAGCCCGGTGGGGATGACGAAGTTGCGATAGATATCGGGACCATCGGCTGGCACGTTGAAGCCTGCCGGCATTTTCAGAATCAGGTCGGGAGTGCCGAGTTGCCAGCCATCGGTATATTGCGGCGCCTTGGGTTCCGTGGCCGGGTCGCCTTGCGGCATGCCTGCCGCGACCCACTGCTGGATCAGCGAAATCTGCGCGGGCGTGAGGCGGCGCTCATCGCGGTAGGCGGTCCACCCGGGTTCGGGCTTCCACGGCGGCATGTAGTGAATCGAGGTGACGAGGCCAATCGTGATGCCGTGCGCCTTCACGTCGCTGTAGCTCATCAGCGGAAACGGCGCGACCTCTCCGGTGTGATGGCACTTGCTGCAGTTGTTGTAAATGATGGGCGCGATGTCTTTGGCGAACGTGACAGGCTGCGTTTGGGTCTGGGTCTGCGCCTGGGTCTGCACCTGTGCGGCGGCGGCGAGCAGTATGAAATAGAGATAGCGATGCAAGCTGGTAAATCCCCTCGTCTGGGAACCAGTCTACAACACGCCGCTATACGCTGCCGGATCGAGGAACAAAGTGGCCGAGGGATGCTGCCGCAGCGCCGATGCCGGGCAAGCTTCGGTGATGGGACCGTCGAGGGCCGCATGCACGGCCGCGGCTTTGTGCGCGCCGTTGACGAAGACGAGGGCGCGCGGAATGCTCAGGAATAACGGCACGGTGAGCGAGAGCGCATTTCTGGGCACGTCATCCAACGTCTCAAAGGCGCCATCGTGCACCTGCTGCATGCGGCAGATGTCATCCAGCACGACGGGGCGCACGGTGCGCGGATCGTGGAAATCGCAGACCGGCGGATCGATGAAGGCGAGGTGGCCGTTCTCGCCGATGCCCATGATCACGAGCGAAGGCTTGGCCTCTGCGAGCAGCGCGGCATAGCGGGCGCATTCGGTGGTGGTGTCGGCAGCCTCGCCATCCAACTGATGGAAGGCGGCGACGGGCACGTGATCGAAGAGGCGCTCTTTGAGGAAGCGGCGGAAACTGGCGGGGTGCTGCGCGCTCATGCCGGCGTACTCGTCCATGTGGAAGGCGGTGACCTTGGTCCACTCGATGGCGTGGGTGCGGAGAGCTTTGAGGAAGCCATCCTGCGACACGGCGGAGGCGAAGACCACGGCGATGCGCCCTTCGCGGGCGATCGCTTCATTCATCACATAAGCGGCGATGGCGGCGCCTGCCGCGCCGGCGGCATCACGGTCGGTGAAGACGCGGACTTCGAGGCGATCACGGAAGAAAGTTTGAGTAGCGCTCACGACCTTACAATAACAAGATGGTGCGAAAACTGCTTCTGCTTTCCTGCGGCACGCTGTTGCTGCACGCGGCTGACGATGTCGCGGCGTTCCGGCATGGCACGCGCGTGCTGTTTCAGGGCGATTCGATCACGGATGGCAATCGCGGACGCACGGCGGATCCGAATCACATTCTGGGACACGGCTACGCTTTCGTGATCGCGGCGAAATATGGCGCGATGCTGCCCGAGCGCGAGTTGACGTTTCTGAATCGCGGCGTCAGCGGGAATACAGTAGCGGATCTCGCCGCGCGCTGGCAGAAGGACACGTTGGAGTTGAAGCCGGAGCTGTTGAGCGTGCTGATCGGCATCAACGACGCAGGCCGCAAAGTGCCGCTGGACGTCTTCGAGAAGGGCTATGAGCAACTGCTGGCCGATGCGGTGGCGGCGAATCCGAAGCTGCGACTGGTCTTGTGCGAACCGTTCTCGCTGGCTTCGGGCAAGCACAAGGACGGCCCGCCCGAGTGGTGGGAAGACGTGAAGGCGCGGCAACAGATTGTGGCGCGGCTGGCGGAGAAGTACCATGCGGCGCTGGTGC
>CAIRBY010000847.1 GCA_903876865.1 uncultured Acidobacteriia bacterium | reverse complement strand
GCGATTCGTCGTTGGGTCCGATCAGGGGATTTGCGCCCTGCAGATTGATGTGATCGCTGATGATCACCAGTCCGCCGCGTTCCAGCGCCAGATTGATGCCGCCCGCCGCATTGGTGAAGACCATGCTGCGCACGCCGATGGAGTGCAGCACGCGCACGCCATAGGTCACCTGCTGCATCGTGTAGCCCTCGTAGAAGTGAGCGCGTCCGGCCATCACCGCGACGTCCAGTTCGCCCAACCGGCCGATCACCAGTTTGCCGGCGTGCCCGATGGCGGTAGAGTGCGGCCAGTTGGGAATATCGGCGTAGGGGATATCGATGCGGTCCGCGAGTTCGTCGGCGAAGGCGCCGAGGCCGCTGCCGAGCACCAGTCCGATGGTGGGCCGTTTTTCTGTGTGGCCCTCGATAAAGCGTTTGGCTTCGTCTGTCATCACAGCAGCATTCCCGCGATGCAGGCCGACATGAAGTTCGCCATGGTCCCGGCCGCGACCGCGCGCAGGCCCAGGCGGGCCAGATCGCTCTTACGCGTGGGCGCCAGCGCACCGATTCCGCCAATCTGAATCGCGATCGAACTGAAGTTGGCGAAGCCGCACAACGCGTACGTCGCGATGGTGAAGGATTTCGGATCCAGCGATGCCTTCAGCGGTCCCAGTTTCAGGAAGGAAACGAATTCGTTCAATACCAGGCGCGTGCCCAGCAGATCGCCAATCACGCCGCAATCCTTCCACGGCACTCCCAGAAGAAAGGCCACGGGCGCGAAGAGAATCCCGAAGACCCGCTCCAGAGACTCCGGCAGCCACGCCAGCAGCGGCAGTGTGTGCAGCCAGCCCAGGATGCCGTTGCACATCGCAATCAATGCCAGGAACGCGATCAGCATGCCGCCGATGTTGAGTGCGAGTTGCAACCCATCGCCAGCGCCCTGTGCCGCCGCATCGATCACATTGACCGCGGTCTTTTCCACCTTGATGTCCACGCGGCCCGCCGTCACCGGCTTGCCGGTTTCGGGGATGAAGATCTTGGCCAGCATGATCGTGGCCGGCGCGGTCATAATGACCGCGGTGAGCAGGTGAGTAATGGAGACGCCCGCAATTTTTACGTAGGCGGCCATCACCGCTCCGGAGACGTGGGCCATGCCCGCCACCATGATGGTGAAGAGTTCGGATTCGGTGAGCCCGGCGAGGAACGGCTTAATCGTCAGGGGCGCTTCCGTCTGCCCCATGAAGATGCTGGCGGCTACGTTGAGCGATTCCGCTCCGCTCACGCCCATGATCTTCTGCATCCCGATCGCCATGGCTTTGACGATGAACTGCATCACGCCGAGGTAATAGAGGATGGAAAAGAAAGAAGCGATAAAAATGACGATCGGCAGAACCTGAAAGGCGAAGAGAACGCCGTAAGGCCCACTCTTCGTTCCCAGCGGTCCAAACAGGAACTGACTGCCGACTTCGGCATAGTTCAGCATGGCGTTGACGCCATCGCCGATACTCTTAAAAATCAGGCCGAAGTTCGTCTTCAATACCAGGATTGCGAAGGCAAACTGCAACCCCATGCCCCAGGCAATCAGCTTGAGCTTGATTTCTTTCTTGTGTGTCGAGAACAGCCACGCGACTCCCAGGATGACCGCCAGGCCCAGGAAACCCGTGAACCGCCCCATTAGCCGACAACTTCCAGAATCAGTTCGCGGGGGTCGGGCTTGTTGCCGGAAACGCGGAACGCGTCTTCCACCATGTCGGCGGCTTCGTCCACGCGGTCTTCCTTGGTGTAGTAGAGGCGGCACAGCACGCTGCCCGCATCCACCTTCTCACCCACTTTGACTTCGAGGATGATGCCAACCGCGGGATCGATCGCGTCGTCCTTCTTGTCGCGTCCGGCGCCGATCATGTTGCTGGCTACGCCGATATCCTCCGCGTTGATCTGCGCCACGTAACCGGCGCGAGGCGAAGTGATTTCGCGCATCCCGGTGGCGTTGGGCAGTAATTCGAACTTGTCGAGCGCCTGCGGATTGCCGCCCTGCGCCGCAACCACGGCCTTGAACTTCTTGTAGGCCGAGCCGTCCACCAGATGCTTCTCGGCGATCATGCGGGCCTCTTCGAGCGAGCCGGCTTTCTTCCCGAGGAAGATCATGCGCGCCGCCAACTCGAGCGAGAGCTTGGTCAGATCGGACGGGCCCGCATTCTGCAGCGTCTGCGAGGCTTCCATGATCTCCAGTGCGTTGCCGATGGCGTAGCCGAGCGGCTGGCTCATGTCCGTGATCAGAGCCTGCACCTTCTTG
>CAIRBY010000846.1 GCA_903876865.1 uncultured Acidobacteriia bacterium | reverse complement strand
CTGGTTCTGGGCGTAAACTCCCGCCGCCAGCGCCGCGCCAAAGAGCAGCATGCGAATCGATCGCGCTCTCATGAATGAACCCTCCTGGGTGTTAGTTAGGATATCACTCCAGCTTGCCCGTCACAGGGTGCAGTTTCACGTCCCGCGTCACGGTCTCGTTCGGACCCACTTCGAACGCCTCGTCGAAATCCTCCATCGCCGGATCGCTCGAGAGCACCGCGGAGTTGTCGTTCTCATCCATCACCACCATCCGGTACTTGCCCGGCGGCAATCGCCCCGCCTTGTAGGTGCCGTCTTTTCCGCTTCGCACCTGCCGCTCAAATCCGCGATTCTGCGTGTCTTTCACCAGCACGCGCATCCCCGCCGCCGGACCTTTGTCGTCGATCACCGTTCCCTGCAGCGAGCCGTAGGTCGACGCCAGCACCACCGTCAACGCCCCGCCGTTCGCACCGTTGGAGAGGTCCAACTCCCCGCCCGCGCCCTCCGTCTTCCCCAGCCTCGCCGATTTCACGTAGCCCGGGTAGCCCTGCACCTGCACCACGTATCTTCCCGGCTGCACTTTACTGAAGGTGAAGTGGTCGTCGTCACCCACCGTCTCCTGCTTGGAAACGTATCCGCGCTCCGCGTCGCGCAGCATCACCCGCGCCGGCTGGCTCGCCTGCGTCTGCTGCACCGTGCGCGTGCCGCTCGCACTCTGCGTCATCTGAGTCGTGGTGACCTGAGTCTGCGCACTCTGACCCGGCGATGCCGCCCCCACCCGCCTGGCCTGCCCGTTCTGCTGTCCGTTCTGCATCGAATCCTGCTGCGGATTCGGCGGCGGACGCCGCGCCCCCTCGTCGTCATACGCAATCTGCCCGCCGATATCCTCCGGCGGCGTCATCCGCAACTCCAGATTCTCCACATCGCTCTGCCCGACCTCGACCTCCAGCCCGGCGGAACTCACCATCTCGCCCGCACCGCTGTACATCGCCTGCAGCGTGTACTTGCCCGGATCGGGCCTCCACACCTCGAACGTCCCATCGGGCTTGAGCTGCGCCCCGGTCACCATGTTCTGTCCCTGCCGCAGCTGAACCGAGCCGTTCTTCGCCCCTTCCGGCAGCCCGCTCACGCGCCCGCTCAACCGCAGAATCGGCATCGCCACCATCTTCATATCGATGCCCGTCACATCCGTCGCCGGGCCCACCTCCACGCGCCGCGCCGCCCTCTCTTCCGCCACTCCCGGGTAGAACGTCGAAGCGTAGTGAACCTCCGCCGTGCCGTCCGTGCGGATCTCCGGCGGCAACGGCAGCAGTTGCAGCGCAGCCTTGACCCGGTACTTGCCCGGCGCCAGGCCGCCGATGCGGTACTGCCCCCGGTCGTCCGTCGTCGCGCTCTGCTGCGAGCGCCCCGCCTGTAGCACCTGCACCGTGACGCCCTCCATGGGCGCGCCCTCGCCATCCACCACCCGCCCCAGAATCGCCCCCACCGGGACCAGCTTCAGCTTCACGTTATCCTTCTTCTGATCGGCCGAAAGCTGGTAGCTCGCAGTCGCCAGCGAAGCCGGCGGCACATAGCCGGTGCGGTCCAGCCCCAGCGTGTAGTTGCCCGGCGGGATGTTCGTGATCGTGAACCTTCCCTCGCCATCGGTCAGCGCGCCGTAGCGGTCCCAGCCGTTATTCTGATAGACCCGCAGCACCACGTGCGCCCGCTCGATCGCCTGCCCGGTCACGGCGTTGCGCACCTCTCCCGCGAAACTCGCCGGCTTCTCCTCCACCGCCGCGTTCTGTGCCGCGTTCTGCGCCTGCCCCAGCCCGCACAACGCCGCCGCCAACAGCAGCAGGCTACTTCTTCGCATTCGGCTCCTCCAGCGGCGTCACCTTGAAATCTCTTGCGATCTTCTCACCCGGCCGCACGTCCACTTCCTCGCCCCGCACAAATGCCTTCCGGATCCGCTCCAGCGCGCCCGCCCCGCTGCCGCCCATCTGGAAGAAATCGATCGCCACCAGCCGGTACTTGCCCGGCGCGATCCCGTGCAGCGTGAACTTTCCATCCGCGCCTAACCGCCCCGGGTCGTTGCTCATCTCCAACTCCTCCGCGCTCCGCCCCAGAAACAGCATCACCAGGCCACTCGGCGCAGCCCCATTGTCCTCCACCACCCGCCCTGTGATCTGTCCGCCATCCCCCGCCAGTACGACCTTCACCGTCGCCCCGCCCGCGGCCCGGGAAAGATCCGCCACCTGATTCACCGCCGCCGCGCCATCCACCTCCACACTCTTCACGTACCCGTTCTCCGGCAGCGGACTCACCGCCACCCGGTACTTGCCCGGCGCAATGCCGCGGATCGTGAAGTTCCCCGCCGCATCCACCTCTCCGCCCGTGATCGGGATCGACGTGAACGTGTAGCTGCCCACCGCTTCCACCCGCACCTTGCGCTTGACGGCTGCCCCTGCCCCCGCCCCCGCGCCCACCGCCTCGCCTTCCAGCTTCACCGTGCCGCTCAGCTCCAGCCCCGGCGCCAGCGCCAGATCCACATTCGCCAGCTCCCCTTCCAGCTGACCCTCTTTCGCCAGGCTCACCAGGCTCTGCCTGTCGCCGCCGTTATAGATCGCCCAGACGCGGTAGTACGTGGGCGCCAACCCGTCGAACCGGTACCTGCCGTCCGCGCCAACCGGGGTGCTGCGGGAACTGGTGATCCGCTCGGCGGATTCGCCCCATTGCATCAGCACCGTGCCCCGGTTGTTCCCCGCCGGAACCCCGCTCACCGTGCCACCCAGCGAGACCCCCTGCTGCACCCGCCCCAGGCGAACCTCGAGCCCCGCGACCTCCTTGCCGGCCACCGCCTCCACCGCAGTCGCCCGCTCCTTGCGCACCGCCGAAGGGAAGAAGGTGGTGGCGTATGCCACGCCGTTGGAGCCATCCGAACGCTTCTCCGGACGCTCGTTGCCATACGGGTTCTGCGAGGGCGGCGTCGCCTGCACGTAGAATTTGCCCGGCTGCCCTACCAGGCGAAACTCGCCGTGATCGTCGCTCATGACCATTCCCGGCGGCGAGAAGAGAATCGGCGCCTCGCCGGGCGTCACCGCCACAGTCACCATCCGCGCGCCCTGCACCGGGTCGCCCGCCTCGTCCACCACCCGCCCGCTGATCACCGCCCGCTGCGTCATCTCCAGCACGTAGCCCGTGACCTTCTCCCCGGCTTTGATGGCAATGCGCGGAATCTCCGAGCCTCCCTTCGGCTGCACGTGCAGATATCCGCCGCGTTCGGGGTAGAGGATGTAGGTCCCCGGCCGGATCATCGCAATCGAGAAGTGCCCGGTGCGGTCGCTCATCGCCCCGTACGTCGCCGTCAACCCCGTGAAGTTCGCACCGATCAGCCGTACGTGCACGCCGCTCAACGGCTCGCGCGTGACGGCGTCGATCGCCGTGCCATCTACGCTCCCGGATTGCGCGGACAGCCGGCACGCCAGCGCGGCCAGCAGGGTCGCGATTCTCATACCCAGCACAGTAGCGGTAGTCGTTTCCAAATGCAACGCCCCAACCTGCAACGCTTTCTATGCCGGGTCTTGACCATTTCCGAATCCCGGTGCTACGCTGAAAGAGCCGTGGAATGATTTAGGGTGTTGAGCCCTGCTAATTGCAACCACGAAAAAAAGTGCTAAAGGCGAGTCGGTCTGAACAAGTAGCATTCGACCCTGGCGCCTACGGGCTCCAGGGTTTTTTGTTGCTCCCAAGCAGACCCCCTATCGCCGGATGCTGGAGGATGGAATGCTGGCAACTGCCGAAGGCGTATTAGTTTGCGTGTCCCTGGATGTGGCGCCCCACAACCTCGAGTCGATGCTCGAGGCCCTCGCCCTCGTGAATTTCCCGATTAACCCCCAGATTTATCACGATGCCGCCATAGTCTATCGCTTTCCCGATGGACGCGAGGAATCCGAAGCCCTGACCCTGATCGAGTTCCCCGCCTACGAGGCCCACATCGCCGAAGTGTGCCGCGCCGTCGAGGCCTACGGCTTCGAATCCACCTGCCTCCACGTGCGCTCCATGCTCGAGGACATCCAGACCGCCGAACAGTTCGAAGCCGCCCCCGCCGGAGCCCCCTACACCTCCCGCCGCCGCCTCAAACGCCGCCCGTAGGACAGGCCTCCCGGCCTGTCTTTGTCGTCGGACAGGCCTCCCGGCCTGTCCCTCTAATCTGCCTTTTCGCCCGAAGGGCGCCGTTCCGCACCCGCGCCGTTGGCAGGCGGAACCGCCTGCCCTACGTTTACCCGAACCGCTCCTCCGCCCACGGGTCCCCGCGCATATGATACCCGTTCACTTCCCAGAAGCCCGGATGATCCTCCGCCGTGAACTCCACCCCCGCCACCCATTTCGCGCTCTTCCACGCATAAAGCCGCGGCACAATCAGCCGTGCCGGCCCTCCGTGCTCCAGCGAGAGCGGCTCGCCATCGTGCCGCAGCGCCACCAGCGCATCCTCGGCCAGAAAATCCTCCAGCGGCAGATTCGTCGTCCAGCCGCGATCGTAGCCGTGTACCGTCACGAATCGCGCCTCCGCCCGCACCCCGCCCGCGCGCTCCACCAACTCGCGCGTGGTGACTCCCTCCCACAGGTTGCCCAGCCGGCTCCACTGCGTCACGCAGTGAAAATCCGCGAACACCCTGCGCCGCGGCAGGCGCTGAAACTCCGCCCACGTCCACTCCGTGTCCCGGACCACCAGTCCACGCAGCCGGAACCGCCACTGCGCCAGACCGCCGCTCAGATCCAGTTCCGGCGGACCGCTCGCATCCAGCACCGGCCACTTGCGCGTGCGCGATTGCCCCGGCGGCATCCGCTCCCCGCGCACCGCGTCACTGCTCACAATCGTCCCCGGCGGCAGCCCGTCCGCGGCCGGAATCGCGTCGCCCTGCAACTTCGTGCGCTCCATGTCAGCCATCTCCCAAGTCCCCTCTCAGCCTCTATCCTACCGCCCCGCCGCAAGCGTGCCCGTATATCCAAATACAGTGCCAAAATTTACCCGCACCCGCGCCCCGGACCGTTACAGCGGCGAAAATATGCGCCATAATACCTATACAAAAGCTGCCGGCGTAGTGACTTCCGCGGCGGCTCAGGTGCTTCTCCATATGGCGATGGTGCCGCGATCCTCGGTGCTGCAGACTCGGGTGGGAACAGTCAAAATTCTCGCGTGCGCTTCCCTGCTCGCGGCCCAATGCCTCTCCGCGCAGGTCCTCATGCCGGTCTCCGGACCCGGCGGCTCCGTCCGCCTCTTCACTTCCGACGCCGCCGTCCTGGAAGCCCGCGAAACCCGCAAAGACCTCGGCTGCACCGTCACCCCCATCAAGCCCCAACTCGGCTTCGACCTCAAATTCCACGCCGGCTACGATGTCAGCCTGCCCCTCAAGGAACTCGCCGGCAGCGATAACCTGCTGACCATGGTCTTCCGCGTCGCTCCCGATCAGAAGCCCGATGACGCCGTCTACTTCTCCCAGCGCTGGAACGTCCCCATGATCGATCCCGATGCCGGCGGCAACGCCGTCCTCTCCGGCACCTTCGATCTGGGCGAGGGCAGGTATCACGTCGATTGGCTCATGCGCGACCGCACCGAACGCGTCTGCTCCTTCAACTGGGATTCCGAAGCCACCCTGCCCGCCAAAGACAAGCTGATCGCGCTCGATATCCCCGCCAGCGCCGTGCAGGCCATGGAGGCCGAACCCTTCAAACAGGAGCCCCCCGTAACACGTGAAACCCACGATGCCCCTCTGAACGTCAAAGTGATGGTGAACTTCGCGCCTCAAGATTCGCTTTCGGCGTCGCTCCAGCCCATCGATACCCATGCGCTGCTCTCCATCCTGCGCAGCATCGCCCGGGAACCGCGCATTCACAAGTTCTCCATCGTCGCCTTCAATATGCAGGAGCAGCGCGTCATCTATCGCCAGGAATCCGCCGCCCAGATCGATTTTCCGGCGCTCGGCGAGGCCATCCATTCGCTCAGCCTCGGCACGGTGGATCTGAAACGCCTGGCCCAGAAACACGGCGACGCCGAATTCATCGGCAACTTCCTCACCCAGGAAATCAAAGACGAACGGGACGAGACGGACGCCGTCATCATCGCCGGACCCAAGGTCACCGTGGAGGGCGGCCTGCCCCAGGAAACCCTCAAGCAGGTGGGCGATCTCAAGTTCCCCGTCTTCTACATGAATTACAACCTGAACCCGCAGGTCAACCCGTGGCGGGACGCGATCGGCGCGGCGGTCAAGACCCTCAAAGGCGCCGAATTCACCATCAGCCGTCCGCGCGACCTGTTCTTCGCCTGGACCGAAATCATCGGCCGGATCGTCAAGTTCAGACTCGGAAAATCAGCCACCTCCAGTGCGTTGGCTGTTCATTGACACTTACTATGCGCCTTCTTACCGGAATCTTCGTTGTCACCTGCGCCGCCCTGACCGGCTATGCCCAGAAGTTCGGCCCGGAGAATCTCGGACCCTCCATCCCCACCCCGCAACCCCTCGTCGAACGCATGCTCGAAGCCGGCCATATCAAGGCTGGAGACACCGTCTACGACCTCGGCAGCGGAGACGGACGCGTAGTCATCACCGCCGTGCAGAAATACGGCGCGCGCGCCGTGGGCGTGGAACTCATGCCGGACCTCTGCCGCAAAGCCCGCGAGCGCATTCAGACGCTCGGTTTGACGGACCGCGCCAGCATCGTGGAAGGCAGCGCCCTGCACGTGGACCTCAGCTCCGCCGACCTGGTGACGATGTGGTTCCTCACCGATTCCAACGACCGCCTGCGCCCCAACCTGGAAAAGAATCTCAAGCCCGGCGCGCGCGTGGTTTCCAATGAATTCCCCGTGCGCGGCTGGAAGCCCATCGAAGTGGTGCACGTCAAAATCGGACGCATGGACCACTCCCTGTTCGTCTACGAAATCGGCCGCACGAAATAATCCGCCGCCCTTACCCGGCAGCCGTTATCATCGTCCGCTTCGCCCCAGCCTTACGCGCCCCAGCCTTACGCGCCCCAGCCTTACGCGCCCCAGCCTTACGCGCCCCAGCCCTACTTGGCTTTGCCGGCTGCGTTTTCCAGAACCCGCTGCGCCATGTAGTTCTGAATCTTGGCTCCGTTGCGCGCCGTCTCGTAATACG
>CAIRBY010000845.1 GCA_903876865.1 uncultured Acidobacteriia bacterium | reverse complement strand
GTACCGCAGGCCTTCGACGTACTCGTGCCAGGGGCGCACCACTTCGGCTTCGGTGACGGCGCGGCGCGGCGGACGGAAGCCGCGTCCCGGCAGGAACAGGCGCGAGATGCAGAAGGCGGAGATGAAAAACGAAAGCGAATTAAAGACGAAGGCCCACTCGTAGCCGAATTGCGCCACGCTGGCGCCGCCGAGGAAGGCGCCGATGGAGAGCGTGGTCCACTGGGTGGTCTGCGTCAACGAGTTCGCGGTATGCAAATCTTCGCGCGTGGCGATGGCGGGCAGAATGGAGGCGCGTCCGCTGGTGAAGAACGGCGACGCCAGCATGAGCAGCCCGCTCAGCACGTAGAGCAGCCACGTGTTGTTGGAATTCACGGTGAAGATGAAGCCCAGCGCCACGATGCCGCGCACCAGGTCGCTTGCGATCATCATGCGCTTGCGGTCGAAGCGGTCCAGCATGACGCCCGCCAGCGGTCCGGCGAGAATGGCGGGGATGGCGCGGGCCAGCATGACGCCGGCCACGACCATCCCGTTGTGAGTATGCGCGAGCACGAGGCCGAACACGGCCACGTTGTTGAAGTGATCGCCGATCTCGCTCACCACCTGGCCAATCCACGTATTGCGGTAGTTGGCGTTGCGGCGGAGCAGGGCGAGAAATGGATTCATTCCGTTTTGGGCAGCACGGCTTGCCGGACGGTGATGCTGCGAATGTACTCGTGGTCGAGTTCGTAGCCGAAGCCTACGCCGTCGCGCAGCGCAATGGTGCCCTGCGGCGTGGTCTCCACCGCGGGCTCGATGATGTCCCGTTTCCAGTAGCGCTTGCTGGCCGACACATCGCCGGGGAGCACGAAGTTGGGCAGGCTCGCGAGGGCGATATTATGCGCGCGGCCGATTCCGGCTTCGAGCATGCCGCCGCACCAGACCGGGATGTTGGCCGCCTGCGCCACATCGTGCACGCGTTTGGCTTCGGCGAAGCCGCCCACGCGCCCAAGCTTGATGTTGATGATGCCGCCCGCGTGCAAGCGGATTGCCTGCGCCGCCTGGTGCGCGGTGCGGATGCACTCGTCCAGGCAGATGGGGGTCTGCAACTGCGCCTGCAATACGGCGTGATCGATGATGTCGTCGTGCGCGAGCGGCTGCTCGATCATCATCAGGTAGAAATCGTCGAGCTTGCGCAGGTGGTCGATATCGGCGAGGGTGTAGGCCGAGTTCGCGTCCGCCATCAGCTTGATGGTGGGGAAACGCTCGCGCACCTGCCGGACCACGTCTACATCCCAGCCGGGCTTGATCTTCATCTTGATGCGCTGGTAGCCGGCGGCGAGTTCGGTCTCGATTTTTTCGAAGAGCTGCGGCACGGAATCCTGAATGCCGATGGAGACGCCGCAGGGGATTTCGCGGCGCGCGCCGCCGCCGATCAGTTGCCACAGCGGCAAGTTCTTGATGCGCGCTTCCAGGTCCCAGACGGCAGCTTCGAGGCCGCCGCGCGCCATGTTGTGGCCGCGGATGTGTTCGGTGAGCGGGAAGATATCGCTGGCGGTAGAGAGCGGCTTGCCGAGCACGCGCGGCGCCACGTAGTCCTGCAGGATGGACCACGCCGAGGTGGTCCACTCCTCGTTATAAAAGGGATTTTCGCCGGCCGTGACTTCGCCCCATCCGGTGACGCCGTCGGAGGAGACTTCGACGAGGATGATGTCGCGGCTGTAGGTGCGGCTGAAGCTGGTTTCGAAGAAGTGCACCAGAGGCATGCGGATCTGGTGCAGCACAATGCGGTCGAGTTTCATGAGGTTCACGTTGAGTAGTGCCCGGTGTGGAACTGCCAGGGTTCGAGAAGATAGACGCCCTCGGTTGCCGTGGCCTCGAAGCCGGTGACGGCGAGACCGCGCGCAAAGGCATCCTGGAAGCGGCGGGCGTTCTCCTGCTGAATCCGGCGCGCGCGCGGCGGGTCGGTGGCGCGAATTTGGGTGATGTCGGCCGGGTAGGCGATGCGCTCGGCGGAGGCGGCGGGGGTATGCGGTTCGCGGCGCAGCCACCACTCCGCCGTACAGCGGTCGGTGGGCAGGCCTCCGTGGAGCGGGCTCGAAGTGGAGCCGTACAAATTCTCCGAGTAGGTGCGGATGATCGCGCCCAGTTTGGCGACGTTGAGAAACGCGTTCTTGAGTTCGAGCGGGTCGAAGGTCCACTCGATCCGTTCGATGCCGCGGGCCAGCGCATCTTCCTTCTGCCGCAGCTTGAGGCGGCTGCCGACGCGGGCGTTGCGGTATTCGGGGAGCACGCCCAGCATATGGCTGTGCAGGTAGGGGTGCCCGTCTTTCTTGATGCCGGGGAGGGCGAAGCAGAAGCCCACGAGTTGGGTCCCGTCGAAGGCGCCGAAGACGTGGCCGCCGACTTTGACCACCACTACGAAAAAACGCAGCGGGATCATGTCGTAGTCTTCGTACTTCCAGATGGTCTTCTGCATCTCGTAGACCGGTTCGAACTCTTCCAGGCGGGTGAGCCGGCGAATCTCGATCTGCGGAATGGATGGGGCTACTTGCGCTTCGCTTCCTGCCATAGCGTCTCCATTTCTTCGATGGTAGCGTCTTGCGGCTTGCGATTCTCTTCGGCCAGGCGGGTTTCGATGTGGCTCCAGCGGGAGCGGAATTTGGCGTTGGTGCGGCGCAGCGCCTGTTCGGGATCGACCTTGACGAAGCGCGCGAGATTGACCAGCACGAAGAGCATGTCGCCCATCTCGTCTTCCAGCGAATCCTGCGAGGCGGTGCGGCGCGCCTCGGCGAACTCGGCCAGTTCCTCGTGCAATTTCTCGATCACCTGCTCGGGATTCTCCCAATCGAAGCCGACGCCCGCGGCGCGAGAGGCGATCTGCTGCGCCTCTACCAGCGAGGGCAGGGCGCGGGGCACGCCAGAGAGCAGGCCTTCGGCGGCCTTGCCTTTGTCCCGCTTCTCGCTCGCCTTCACCTCGCCCCAGATTTTCAGGACTTCCTTCGCCGACTCCGCCGTGTCTTCTCCGAAGACGTGCGGGTGGCGCCGGATCAGCTTCTGGTTGATGGCGTCCAGCGCATCCTCGATGCGGAAGAGATTCTGCTCGCTTGCCATCTGCGCGTAGAAGACGGCCTGCAGCATGAAATCGCCCAGTTCCTGCGCCAGTTCGGGCCAGTCGCGCTGGTCGATGGCCTGCAGTACCTCATAGGTCTCTTCCAGCGTGTAGGGCTTGATGGAGTCGAAGGTCTGTTCGCGGTCCCACGGACAGCCATCGGGCGCGCGCAGGCGGGCCATGATCGAGACCAGTTGCTGGAACTTCTCTCCGGCGGTTTCAGGATTCATTGCGATTGGTTGGGAGGGAGCGAATTCCCTCAATGTAACATACCAGTATGACTGAACCGACAACGGCATATGGCAAGCCGGGTCTCACCAGACCCGCACCGCACGAACACGCACCTTATTACTGCAAATACATCGAGTTGGTGCCGGAAGGCGATCTGATTGCGATTCTAGGGCAGCAGATGGAAGCGACGCTGGCTGTGCTGGACAACGTCACTGAGGCGCAATCCCTGCACCGCTACGCTCCCGGCAAGTGGAGCCTGCGCGAAGCGTTGGGGCACATGATCGATACCGAGCGCATCTTCGCCTACCGGCTGTTGCGGATCGCGCGCGGCGATCAGACGCCGCTGCCGGGCTTCGAACAGGACGATTACGTGACCAACGGGAATTGGGATGCTCGTCCCTGGGCGGACCTGTTGGAGGAGTTTTCCGTAGTGCGGCGTGCTACGGCATGCCTGATTCGCGGTGTCCAGCCGGCGGCGTGGGCAAGAATGGGTACGGCGTCGGGAAATGGGCTCAGCGCGCGTGCGGCAGCCTATGTCATCGCGGGGCACGAATTACACCACATGAACGTGGTGCGTTCGCTCTATCTCGGTGAACGTTGAGAAACGTTACCATAACATCCGGCAACGTTGCTGGAACTAAAGCAATTGTTTAGTTTTGCTAAACTGATCGTTTACAAAAGATCAATAAACGTTACGAATTACTTGGGTGTAGACTAAACCCGAAGCAGTATGCTCACCGGCTAACGAGCCGGGCGTTTCAGGGAGAGAGACCATGTCGTTTTGCAGTGTCCGTGTAGATTTTCTAAAGCGTGCGGCTATATTAGCCCTTGTCGCACTGATATTCACCGCGCTGGCGCCATTCGCCAGTGCTCAATCGGTCGCAGTTGGTAGCGTTAGCGGCAATATTCTGGATCAGAGCGGCAGCTTTGTTCCGGGGGCCACCGTGCTCATGACGGAGACGGCCAAGGGGACGGTTCACACCGCGACCAGTTCGGCCGAGGGCCGTTACATTTTTAACAATCTGCCGGTTGGTCCCTATCGCCTGGAAGTGAAGGCGAACGGTTTCAAGGAATACCAGCAGATTGGTATTGTCCTGCAGGTTGCGGAAAACCTCACGCAGAACGTCTCCATGCAGGTTGGCTCGATCAACGAAACCGTTGAAGTGCAGGCTGGCGCCAGCATGGTGGAAACCAGGGATTCGTCGATCTCCCAGGTTATTGAACAGCAGCGCATCGTGGATTTGCCGCTGAATGGACGGAACCTGACCTCGCTGCTCATGATCTCTGGCGTCGCAACCGGCACCATGACCTTGAACGGCGGCGATTTGACGGGTAGCAAGAACATGGGCGGCACGGCTGGCTCCGGCCAATTTTCTGTCGCCGGCGGCGCGGCCAACGGCTTGAACTACCTGCTGGATGGCGGCGACAATAACGACTCCTTCAGTAACGTGAACCTGCCCATTCCGTTTCCGGATGCGGTCCAGGAATTCAGCGTGCAGACCAGCGGTCTGCCGGCGCAGTACGGCTTGCACCCCGGCGGCGTGGTCAACATCGTGACCAAGTCGGGAGCCAATGCCATGCACGGCGACCTGTTCGAGTTCCTGCGCAACGGCATTCTGAACGCCCGCACCTCTGGAACCCTGGTGCGCGACACCCTGAAGCGCAGCCAGTTCGGCGGCGTCATCGGCGGCAAAATCATCAAGGACAAACTGTTCTTCTTCGCGGGCTATCAGGGCACGCGGCAGCGCAGCGACCCGGCAGCCAATACCGCGTACGTTCCCACGGCGGCGGTTCTGGCCGGCGACTTCAGCGTGGTCGATGGCGCCAAGAGTTCCGGCGGCTGCCTCGCCACGGCGAGACCCTTGAAGGATGCCAGCGGCGTCCTCTACCCCAACAACCAGATTCCGAAAACCACCTTCGATGCCGCCGGTTTCAAGCTGGCCTCGACCTATGTCCCGACGGTGAGCGATCCCTGCGGCAAGACGCTCTTCGGATACCTCGCCAACAACCCCGACGACCAGATCATCGGCCGCGTGGATTACAACATCAGCAGCAAACAGCAGTTCTACGGCCGGTACTTCATCTACGCGTACAAGGCACTCTCGCTGTTCGACGGCCACAACGCCCTGACCACTGGTTCGCCGGGAAATGACCAGCGTTCGCAGACGATGACCATCGGCGACACGTATACGATCAGCCCGAGCACGGTCAACTCTTTCCATGCCACCTTCGACCGCCGCCGCAACGACCGCGCCTCGGCCGGCAACCTGTTCAGCCCGACGGATCTGGGCGTGAACATGTTCATCAACTATCCGCACTACACCCAGCTCAGCGTGACCAGCTACTCCGGTGGCGGCTTCAACGTGGGCTGCGGCACCTGCGCGTTCGCGAACTTCAACATCAACACCTACCAGGTGGCCGATGATTTCACGATCATCAAGGGCAAGCACCAGATCGGCTTCGGCTTCGATGGCCGCAAGGATCAGTTCAACTCCTTCAACCACCAGCAATCCAACGGTCAGTTCACCTTTGGCGGCGCCACCAGTGGCGACGGTATGGCGGATCTGCTGATCGGGCGCTTCTCCAATTTGACGGATGGCAATGTGATCTCCGATTACCTGCGCCAGACGGTCATGGCGGCCTATGTGCAGGACGCGATCAAGCCGACCTCGCACATGACCATCAACATCGGCGTACGCTGGGAACCCTCGGTACCCGCGTATGACAAGTTTGGACGCGGCAACCAGTTCAGCATGCCGCTCTTCCTGCAGGGCTGGCATAGCGCCATCCACACCGGCGCGCCGAACGGCCTGATCTTCACCGACGATCCCGAAAACAAGTACGGCAAAGCGTTGACGGCGTCCCACTGGGCCACCTTCTCGCCCCGCCTGGGTATGGTTTGGGATCCCGCCGGCGACGGCAAGCAGACCATCCGTGCATCGTGGGCATTGATGCACGACACCACCGAGTTGTTCTACCCGGAACGCTGGACCACCAACGCGCCGTACGTTTCTTCGTTGACCCTGACCAGCGGTCAGTTCTCCGATCCGTTCAAGAGCTACGTGTCCCCCACCGGCAAGCCCGGCGCTCCGTTCCCCGGCGCTTCGGTCTTCCCCGCCGGCGGAGCCTACATCAGCGTCCCCGGCGACCTCAAAGTGACCTACATGATGCAGTGGAACGTCAGCTATCAGCGCCAGCTTGCCAAGGACTGGATGGTGACTGCCAACTACATCGGCAACGCCTCCCGCCACATCTGGGGTTCCACGGACGTCAACTACGCGATCCCCACCGCGGGCGCAACCACCGGCAACACCAACAACCGCCGCCTGACCTCGCTGCTCAATCCGGTCACCGGTTCGTATTACGGCAACATCCAGCAGAGTGACGATGGCGCCAACGGCGCCTATCACGGGCTGCTTCTGAAAGCCGAAAAGCGCATGTCCAAGGGGCTTGCCATTCACACCACCTATACCTACAGCCACTGCGTCAGCACTTGGGATTTCGCCGGCGAGCTGGCTGGCACGCTGTACCAGAACCCGTTGAGCCGCGCCAAGGGTGAGAAGGGCAACTGCGGATATGACCACCGCCAATCCTTCACCACTTCGCTGGTTGCGCTCAGCCCTGGTTTCGGCAACGGCGTCGCCAAGATGGTAACCAAGGGCTGGCAGGCTGCGCCAAATATCAGCGCCTTCACCGGCAACCCGATTCAGATCACGGACGGCAAGGACATCTCCTTGAGCGGCCAGGGCCTGGATCGCCCGAACGTCGTTCTCCCGGACCAGGTGTACGGTTCGCCGAAGACGGTGCTGCAGTATCTCAATCCGGCCGCTTTCCAGTGCGCCGGCTCGAATGCCGCCTGCACCGTGTTCAGCGGCCAGTTCGGTAATCTGGGACGCAACTCCGTCTACGGACCCGGCCAGATCAACCTCGATGTCGCGATCAGCCGTCAGTTCGCCGTGAAGGAACGCTATAAGGTGGAATTCCGATCGGATTTCTTCAACATCATGAATCACGCCAACTGGAATAACCCCACCGCCAGCCTCTCCAGCGGTACCTTTGGTCAGATTATCAGCTTCGGCTCGCCTCGCATCATTCAGATGGCGATGAAGCTGGTTTTCTAGCTACACCAGCAGTCACTTTCCAAAACGGCGCAGCTCACTTCGGTGGGCTGCGCCGTTTTTGTTGTACGCTTAGCGTCTCTGACAACTCGGGGGTGAGAGTACCCTTCACAACCTGATGGAGGCGAAGTGGTTGCGAAGCGCCAGGGCGTTCCGGGGGACCGAGGGTCTGAAAGAAGCGTGGCAGCAACGGTGGTGTGGAAGAGGAGGAGGCAGGGGTCCTGCTCCTCTCCCGATTTGTTCGCCGGACGGAATCACGATAGACTCGGAGTTTCCATGTCACGAACCTACTTCACCTGCCTTTCCGCGCTGGTTTGCACGGCATCGCTGCTCCCGGCCCAGCCGGCGCGCCGCGTCCTCACGCTGGATGATATGCACCGCTTTCACGACGTGCGGGACGCGCAGATTTCACCTGACGGAAAATGGGTCGCCTACACCGTCACCACGGTGGATGCCGCCGCCGATAAGAGCGATACCGATGTCTGGATCGCCAGTTGGGACGGCAAGCAGCACCTGCGCATGACCACCAGCACGGAGAGCGAAACCTCGCCGCGCTGGAGCCCCGATGGGCACTGGCTGGCGTTTCTCTCCAGCCGCCCGGGCAAGGCGAAGGGCAACCAGGTGTGGCTGCTCGATCGCAATGGCGGAGAGGCGCAGCAGTTCACGGACGTGAAGGGAAGGCTGAGTTCTTACGAGTGGTCGCCGGACGGCAAGCAACTGCTGCTGGTGATGGCGGACCGCGACCCCAACGACCCGGCGGATGACGCGCCCGCCGGTGGCGGCGCTGCCGGAGCCACTGCCGGAGCCAGCGCCAAGGCTCCGAAGCCGATCGTCGTCAACAAGTACAAATTCAAGCAGGACGTGGTCGGCTATCTGACGCAGCCGCCGCCGCGGCTCTATCTGTTCGATGTGGCCACGAAGAAGGCGGAAGCGTTGACGGATCCCGCGCTGGAAGCGGCCTCGCCCACGTTCTCGCCGGATGGGAAGTGGATCTCGTTCATGGGCCGCTCCGGGAAGGACGCCGAGCGCTACGCCACGAGCAACGTCTTTGTGGTGGAGGCGCGCGCCGGAGCCACGCCGCGCGAAGTGACGCACTACGACGGGGTGAGTGCCTCGGCCACGCGCGGGCGCGCGGAGTGGAGCCCGGACGGAAAGCGGCTCGCCTACCTGCAGAGTTCCGGCGCCAAGCAGAACGCGTACAACATGAACCGCCTCGCGGTGGTGGAGGTCGCGGGCGGAGCGCCGAAACTGCTGGCGACCGATCTGGACCGCGCCGTCTCCGCGCCGCGCTTCACGCCGGATGGCGCTTCGATTCTATTCCTGGTGACCGATGACGCATCCGAATATCCGGCGCGGATTCCCGCGGCGGGGGGCGCCATACAGCGCCTGATTCGCGGGCAGATGGTGATCTCTTCGCTGGATCAGAGCAAGGAAGGGAAGTTGGCGGTGCTGGCGGCCACGGACCTGCGCTCGCCGGAAGTGAATACGCTGGAGAGCGGCGAACTGCGCGTGCTCACGCATCACAATGACGAGCTTTTTGCCGCCGTGAAGTTGGGCGCCACCGAAGAGTTCAGCTGCAAGGCCAAGGACGGCAACGAAGTCCACGGACTGATTGTGAAGCCGGTGGATTACGAGGCAGGGAAGAAGTACCCCACGCTGCTGCGCATTCACGGCGGTCCCAACGGGCAGGACGCACACTCGTTCAACTTCGAGCGCCAGCTTTTCGCGGCCAACGGCTACGTGGTGGTCAACGTCAATTACCGCGGCAGCTCGGGGCGCGGCGAGAAGTATCAGACCGCGATTTCGGCGGATTGGGGCAACAAGGAAGTGCTCGACCTGCAAGCCGCCACCGATCACGTGCTCGCGAGCGGACTGGCCGACCCCAACCGTCTCGGCGTGGGCGGCTGGAGCTACGGCGGGATTCTGACGGACGCCATCATCGCCAGGGATCACCGCTTCAAGGCGGCGACCAGCGGCGCGGGCACGGCGTTTCCGCTGGCGCTCTACGGCGTGGATCAGTACATCATGCAGTACGACGAAGAGATCGGCGCGCCGTGGAAGGTCGGGCTCGATCCGTGGATCCGCATCTCCTACCCGTTCCTGCATGCGGACCAGATCACGACGCCCACGTTGTTCCTGGGCGGCGAGAAGGATTTCAACGTGCCGCTGGTGGGCGGAGAGATGATGTATCAGGCGCTGCGCAGCCTGGGCGTGCCCACGGAACTGGTGGTATACCCGGGACAGTTCCACGGCATCACGCGCCCCACCTATCAGAAGGACCGGATGGAGCGCTATCTGGCCTGGTACGCGAAGTATCTGAAGTAGCCCGCCGCTTACTTGTGCAGCGAGAAGTTGCCCACGAACATCGCGTCGATGCCGGACGAATAGAAGCTGCGGACGGCATCGCGCGGTGTGCAGACCAACGGTTCGCCGAAGAGGTTGAAGGAAGTGTTGTAGAGCACGGGCAGTCCGGTGGCTTTTCCGGCGGCGTGGAGCAGTTTCCAGTAGAGCGGATTCTCCTCCCGGTCCACCGTGTGCACGCGCACCATATCGCCAGCGAGAGTGGCGGCGGCGAACTGCTCGCGATACGCCGGTTTCACCCGCCCCACGGTTGCGAGGTAGCGCGCATTCGGCCCGACTTCGAAATACTCCGCGCACAATTCAGCAGGCACGGATGCGGCGAATTTGCGGAACGGTTCGCGGTGCTTGATGAAGCTGTTCAGATTCTCCGTGGAGTAGGGGTTGAGGGGCGAAGCCAGAATGCTGCGATTGCCCAGCGCGCGTGAGCCGAACTCCATGCGCCCGTGCATCCAGGCGACGATTTTGTGGTCGTTGAGCTGCGCCACGGCGCTCTCCACCACTTCGTCCGTGGTGACCATGTAGCGGAAGCGCAGCTTGCAATTTTCCAGCACGCGCTTGATATCGTCGGCGTTGAAACTCGGGCCGAGGCTGAGGGTCGTCAGGGGGACCCGCTCCGCGTGCTTGTAGACGCCGTGCCAGGCTTCGAGCACGGCGCCGAGGGCCGTACCGGCGTTGCCCGCCACGGGTTGCACGAAGACATTGCGGTACCCCGAGCGGTTTTCGAGCGCGGAGACCAGCAGCGCGTTTAGACCGAGCCCTCCGGCCAGACAGAGGTTCTCGCCACTGCCGGCGAGTTGGATGACGGCATCTTCCATGGCGCGCTGCACGCCCGCAGCGAGGTGCGGACGCAAGGCTTCTGGAATCGGAGCGCCATCTTCCAGCCCTAAGCGGGCGAAGAAGCGGGGCCCGAAGCCGCCGTTGGAGACGCGCTCGGTGCTGAAGAAGCCGCGGTCAATGCGCACGCCCGCGTCCGTGACGTGGAGAATGTCGAGGAACAGTTGCTTGAAGCGATCGTCGCCCGCGACGGAGTTCCACTGCACTTTGTGTTCGTCCACGCTCGATTCCAGGCCGAGCAGTTCGCAGACGCGGCCGTAAAGATCGCCGAGGGAATCCGGCGCGTACTGTTCGTGCTCGAGCGAGATCTGCGCGCCGGTGGCCTGCCAGCGCGAGCCGCAGCGGAAATCCCCGCTGTGATCGAGCGTCAGGACGGTGGCCGAATCGTAGGGAGAACAGTAGTATGCCGAGGCTGCATGGGCCAGGTGGTGCTCCACCACGATGATGCGGCTGTTGGGAAAGCGCGCGCGCAGTTTGAGGTGAAAATCCGATTGCGGAATCGGGCGGACCACGGCCACCGCATCCACCTGCTCCGGTTTGGCGCCAGCCAGTTCCAGACAGGTGGCGATGGCGTGTTCCGGCATCTCATCCAGATTGCCCCAATGGGTGCGGCGGCGAACCAGTTTCGATTCTTCCACCGCCGCCACGAGTTCGCCGTCCTTCAGGACCGCCGCTGCGGCGTCGCTCAGTAATCCACCGATTCCGAGGATGATCATTTCGGCTGCTTGCCCCGCTTCTCGATTTTGGCCAGGGCGTCTTTCAATGTCACGGTGCGATTGAAGACGGGCTGCCCGGGCGTGGTGTCTGTATCCACGCAGAAGTAGCCGAGGCGCTCGAACTGGAAGCGCGCGCCGGCGGCAACACCCGCGAGTCCCGGCTCCACTTTGCACTCCATCAGCACTTCCAGGGACTTGGGATTGAGGTTCGCCGTGAAGTCCTGGCCCTCTTCCACCTGGCTGGGATCTTCCTTGACGAAGAGGTTGTCGTAGAGGCGCACTTCCGCGTTCACCGCCCGGCTGGCGGAGACCCAGTGGATGGTGGCCTTC
>CAIRBY010000844.1 GCA_903876865.1 uncultured Acidobacteriia bacterium | reverse complement strand
TCCAGCACCAGTTGCGGCTTCCCCTGCACCAGCCGCACCGTCTTCTTGTAGACGTACGCGTACCCGTTGGTATCGGTCAGTACCTGCGTGAACTCCACGAAATCCCCGCCCTGCCGCACGCTCCACTTGCCGTGATCCGCGATTTCGTAGGTATGGAACTGCTCGAACGGCTTGTCCGCGTATTTCTTCACCGCGCCCACGCCGATCTTCACGAACGTCCCGCCCGCCTTCGCTTCCTCGTACCCGAGCCCCATCCCGTTCGTCAGGAACTCTTCCACCGGGCCCATGATGTTGTCGTGATTCGCCGGGTCGAAGCCTTCGAACCATTTGCCGAAATACTCGTGCCCGCGGAATTGCAGGCTGGAAATCGCACCGCTCCAATCGAACCGCGTGCCGCGGTAGTAGCCCTTCGCCACATCCGGCAACTGCAGTTTCGCCTGCAGAAGCCCGTTGCCGATAGTCGCTTCAGGATAATCCGCCGCCGCGGCCGCACCAGCCAGCATCAGGAACAGAATCGTCGTCGTTTTCACGCTCATCCTCGCTTCGCCATCCGCTGTTTGCGCTGCTCCGCGAAGTTGAACGTCGCCTCGCTCAGCGGCATGCCCACCATCTCAATCCGCTTCAGATCGCGCGTGCCGATCCCGACATCTTCCGCCAGCCGCAGCGTGTTGTCGCAGGTCTCAAACGGCGCCTTGCCGCGATCCGCCATCGGGTCGAAGCCCATCACGCCCATCGCCACCGCGTCTACATTCACCGGATTCGTCCCCGCTACAATCACTCCCGGCGCCACCGCCGTGCACCCGCTGATCCACGGGCCTTCGCCGCCCGCCATGGTGCGAATCCCTTCCACGATCGCCAGATCGATCGGCCGCGCCGAGATCAGATCCACCACCGTGCGCGGCACCCGGTATCCGGCATCGCGCGGCGAACTCGGGTCCTTCTCCGGCAGCGCGATCTTCGAAGGCTGCCGGCTGCCGCTGTGCACCATGTCGCGGCCGCCCTTGGGCACCAGCGTCGGCTCGTCCAGGCCCGCGCCCGTGCCGTAAATCGTGCACGGCGTCAGCCCGAAGCAGTTCTTCATCGAAAGCGTGATGCCTGCCGTATCGTGCTCTTTCATCTTCGCCAGGCTTACGAACACGTCGCAATCCGCGTAGGAGTGATTCAACTCGAAGCCGGGGTACATCAGCCCGCCCTGCGGCGCCATCATGCGCACGTACTTCTTGCCCAGCCCCAGATAATTCGTGTTCTCGAACTCCACGTTGGCCGCCGCGTTCAAGATGTCGCGCGGTTCCCAATTCGCCTGCAGGATCACTTCCTCAATCGGGTCCGCCGTGGACCACGGGCTCTCCAGCAGCCGGATCCGCCGCGCTCCCGCCCGCCCCATCAGGTGCACCGTCGCCGCGATCACGTGCGGATGCGTGTAATGCGTGTCCTCGGCGGGCAGATGCCCCAGGCGAATGCTGGGCGCGCCCGTCAGATTGATCTTGATCGCCACCGTCTTGCCCTTGACGATCTTCCCCAGCCCGCCCAACTGATCGAACATCCTGTCGAGCGCGGGCACTAGCTCGGTGCTGTCGTAGCTATTGCACTTCGCCACCGTCACCCGCGTGGCGGGCGCGTTCGCCGCGATCGGCGAAGGCCTCCCCACAAGGTAAGCGCCGGCAAGTCCCCCCCCAGCCACCTTCAACCAGTTCCTACGCGTGTATCGGCAAGACATTCATCCCTCCCCCAGCCTCCAACTCTACAGCGGCGTATTGCTCCATGGGCGGCAGATGCAACTCCGCCCCCAGGCCCGAAGGCTGCAATTCCAGTTGCCTCGGCGCGGCGGTCCCCGGCGTCCGCAGTTGCGCGAAGCGGTATTTCCCCGCGATCCGCACGCTTGCGTCCTGCGGTCCCCGATCGGCATAAAACAGCAGGTGCAGCACCATGCTCAAACGATCCCGCGACGCCGTCAGCAGCGTGTTCACGCTCCCGGCATTGAACAGTCGCACCAGATCGTGGCGATGGCTCACCAGCACTACCGAATCGTTCGCCACCAGGTACGGATCGTCCTGCGCCGCCTTCGCAATCGCGACCCTGCCCTTGCCCACCGCGCGGATTTCGTACCGCGGATGTTCCTGGTCCCGCACCGGCGCCCCGCTCACCGTGCCCCACTTCGGCCCCGCGATCAGCAGCACGCCGCCCTTCACCAACTCCTCGATCCGCTGCCGCAGTTCCTTCGAGGGCGGCTGCGCATCCACATACAGAATCGCCCGCAAGCCGCGCCACGCTCTGTCCGTACTCTTCCCTTTCACAATCACGCGGTACTGCTGGTTCGTGCGCGCCAGCAGGTTGAGCACTTCGCCGCCCAGGAAGTCATTCTCGCCCGCGAAATCAGAGACCACCCCCACCACCGCCTCCGGTTCGAAATCCGCCCACTCCTGGCGGCTCTCGAAGAATCGCGCCGCGCCCATCAACTTGTTCCAATGCTCCGTGCCCGTGCCGCCCGCGATCGCCGCTGCCGTCCCCTCGTCCAGCGTGATCACCCACCGCCCCCCGAACGCCGCCGCGTCCATGTACGCCATCGCGTACGCCTCGGGCGAGACCCGCGCCGGCTTGGGCGCCGCGTCAATCCAGCACTCCGATTCGGCGTGCAGCGCCCGCTCCAGGCGAATCTTCCAGCCGTTCGAATCCAGCCACGGCACGCCCGTCGGACCCGCCGACGCTCCCCCGCCCGTGTCGATCGCGATCCCCGGCCACACGCCCTTGCTGAGGGTGGCGCCCATCGGCGCGCCCGCCGTCACCGCCAGGCCCTTCTGCTTCGCCGCGTCCGCTACCGCGCCTAGATCCGCACCCGCGTCCAGTACCAGGCAGTTCACCGGAGTCGCATTCAACAGGCTCAGCAGCGCCGGATTCTTCCACGCCGCCGGCCATCGCATCGGGGTCCACTGTAGCTTCATTCGGTCGCCGTTTCACTCCTGCGACCTGTAGCATAACCCAAAAAGCGTCGAGGGACAGGCCGCCCAGGCCTGTCCCTCTCCCCTTCATTCAAATTGAGATTCGCTTTAGTGCGCCAGCGCCGCGGCCCCGCTCGGAGCGCCCTCTTCCGCCCGTTCTTTCCCATGGAACTCACCGAGCGAAATCGGCACCGCCACCTTCAGCATCAGCGTGAACAGCAGGAACCCCGTCGCGAAGATCCCCGCCGCCACCCGCAGTTCCGTCGCCGTCGGGTAGTACACGTAGATCTCGCCCAGCGTATCCGGCGTCAAGCCCGGGATGATCAACCCCATCCCCTTCTCGATGTACACGCCCGCATACGTCGCCAGGCACCCGATGTTCAGAGTCGTCCAGTTCCGCCGTGTGCGCGGCGAGATAAACAGTGCGAACCCCAGGATATTCAGCGCCACCGCGGACCATGCGTACGGCACCAGCGTCTTATGCTCGCCCAGGCCCAGATACCAGTAGCGCGTGTACAGCGTGTGCTGCGTGTTCGAGTAGAACTCCTTGAATGCCTCCGCCCCGTGCAGGAACAGATTCAGGAACATCGCGTACGCCATCAATTCCGCGACCTTCCAGATCGCTTCGTCCTTGATCTCGAAGCGCGTGAACTTCCTGAGCAGTTGCAGCATCACCAGCAGAATCGCCGGCCCAGAACAGAATGCCGACGCCAGAAACTGCGGCGCCAGAATCGAAGAGTTCCAGTAAGGCCGCGCCGCCAGTCCGTTGTACAGGAACGCCGTCACCGTGTGAATTCCCACCGCCATCGGCACCGAGAGCAGCACCAGCGGCACCACCAGTTTCTTGATGTACGGCTTGCCGTGAAACGCGCGGTACAGAATGTGCGTGGCCACCACGAAATTCACCAGGAAGTAGAGGTTCAGCACCACCACGTCCCACGCCAGCACCGAACTCGGGAAATTCAAATGCCCGAAGGGCGGCATCAGATGCCAGAACCGGTCCGGCCTGCCGATGTCCACCGTCACGAACATCAGACACATGATGATCGAGCAGATCGCCAGCAACTCGCCATACAGCACCACTTCGCGGATCGGCTTCCAGTCGTACACGTACGCCGGAATCACCAGCACCACCGCCGCCGCCACGCCCACCAGAAACGTAAAATTGCCGATATAGAATCCCCAACTCACCGGATCGCGCATCGCGGTCAGTCCTAAACCCGTCGTAACCTGCGCCGCATACGCCAGCGCCCCGGAGATGATCAGCATCCCCAGAAACGCGAGCCACATCCAGTACGCCCGGTTCCCCTCCGAGATCAATTGCAGGCTTCCTCGTGCAAACCCGCCAAACAGTCGAATGCTCTTAAGTGGCATAGAAGTAGAAAAACCTCGGGACTGTATTCAGTTCTTCCTTGAGCACCAGGATTCTCTTGTGCTCGATGATGTACCGGATCTCGCTCGATGCGTCCAGCAGATTCCCAAACTTGCGCGCGCCCACCGGGCACACTTCCACGCACGCCGGGTAGCGCCCTTCCCGCGACCGCTGGATACAGAACGTGCACTTCTCCACCACGCCCTTCGTCCGCGGACGGTTGCCCAGGTAATGCATGTTCGGGTTCAATTCGCTCGGCGCGATCTTCGGCTCGGCCCAGTTGAAGTGCCGCGCCCCATACGGGCACGCCGCCATGCAATACCGGCACCCGATGCACCAGTCGTAATCGATCACCACGATCCCGTCTTTTTCCTTCCACGTCGCGCCCGTCGGGCAGACCTTCACGCACGGCGGATCTTCGCACTGCTGGCACGCCACCGGTACATAGAAGTGGCCTTCCTGCGGCACCTGTTCGGGATTGTAGTAGGGGTCGGCGTGCGAGAAGTCCACGCCCTTGTCCTTGTCCATCTGGTTGACCTTGATCCAGTGGATCTGCGGGTCGCGCGATTGGTTGTTCTCGTCCACGCACGCATACACGCAGCGCCGGCACCCGATGCACCGCGAAATGTCCAGCGCGTAGGCGAACTGCACGCCCGGCATCGGCCCCGCGTCGGACACCTTCACGGTCTTGCCGTACTCCGCCGTGTACTTCTTCTCTTCCTCCGCGATCAACGCCCGCAGCTTATCCTTGGGCGCCTCGTACAGTCGCTTCGGGCCGCACGCCGTATTGAGGGCCATGCTCGCCACCGCGCCCACCGCCGCGATGTTGAAGAGCCGCCGCGAGGGGTCGCCTAGGTAGTCCCCCTGACCCGCGCTTCCGCAACCCTGATTCCCCGTACCGTGACTCCCGCCACTCTGCGTTCCACAACCCCCACTCCCACAACCCTCGCTCCCGCACCCCGCCTCTGGTCTCTGGTTCAGCATGATCTCCCCCTCACTTCCCGCCGCTCAACACGCGGCTCGGCCGCTCCGGCGCCGGTTTCGGCGCGAGCGAATGGAACCGCGGTTGATGTGGATTGTGGCAGTGTGCGCACAGCAGGTACCCCTTCGTGCCGTTCCAGTTCCCGGTACGCCGCCCGTGTACACCCGCGCGCCAGTCGCGGTATTTCTCTCCGTGGCACTGTCCGCACAAACGGTAGGATTCGGTGAACTCCACCTTCTCTCCGCTCGCCAGGTGCAGCACGTCGCGATTGTCCGCGTCGTGGCAATCCAGGCACCAGCGGTGCGTTTCATCGTGCTTCAGGTCGATCTCCGTGTGCATCGCCAGTTCGCGCCGCGTCCGGTTCGGAGGCACCGCCGCGTGGCACGTCGAACATGGGTAAATGCCGTCGCTGAAGGGCGGCGGCGGTACTTCCAATTTCTCTTCTACTGGTTTAGCCTGACTCTGCGCAGTCGCAGCCGGGGCCTTGGCCGCTGCCGCGGTCTGCGGCTCCGGCTCCCCCGCGCCCCTTCCCAACAGCATCGCGGCGCCGCTCACTGCCACCGCCGCGATTACGGCCAGCCGGATGCGTCCCCGTTCTATGCGCATCTCGATTCCACCATCCGCTGGATTTCCCGTACCCACATTGCCTGGAAGAGCTGCAACCGCCTCCCGATCACGCCCGCCAGATTCAGCGCGATGATCCGCGCCGTGTCCGGATTCGCCGCGAAGTAGGCGTTCAGTTCTTCGCGCCCCAGCGCCACCACTTCGGTTTCAAACGCCGCCGTGGCCGTGAGCGTGAACCGGTAGGGCGCCGTCAGCGCGCTCCACCCCACTGTGTGTCCGCTGCCCTGCTCCTCTACCATCACGCTTTCGCTGCGGTCGCGAACCTGCATCGGCAGCGTCAGCCGGATTCGCCCGCGTGAGATCAGGTACAGGCTATCCGCCGGATCGCCCAGCCGGAACAGCACCCCCCCGCTCTCCAGCGTGAAGACCTTGCCCAGCCCTAACACCCGGTTCGTCTCCGCCGCGCTCAACCCTTCCAGCAAATCCATGTTTACCATCGCCCTCTCCCGTCGTAGGACAGGCCATCGTTTTTTGTGGCCTGTCTTCTTCCTGGCACTCTTAATTCACAAACGGCGATACCGTCCGGCTATGCAGCAGCGCCGCGTTCGGAGCTTCCAGGAAGCATTCCGCCGCTGCGTGCTCCAGCCGCACATGGCTTTCGATCTGCAATAACAATGCTTCGATCGGTACACTGCTTCGCGCTGCCAGCGGCAGAACCTTCGGTGCTTCCGCAAAGAACCGCGCTGCCACAACCGGCTTCACCATTTCCTGCTCCACAACCGGAGCCGCCGTCTGTACGTCCGCTTCGCGCGTGGCCGCGCCGAATGCCATGCAAGCTACCGCTAATCCCAGTACGCTCAAACAGGCACCCATCAAAAGCATTTCCATTGTGTTGCTCTCCTTACGCGTCCTCCTATTGCAAGCGCCGTGCCAAAACCTAAACCAGTGAAAAGACTCGATAAATCTGAAAATTACCGCCGCCGGAGTCTGCAATCTGACAGAATGTCAGTGACACTCCGTCAGGCGTTGACGCTTTTGGCGGGCTGTGACATGATTCCCACATCGTTGCTGAGAAGGCCATGAAGCCACCATTTGCAAGCACGACCGTAGGCTTAGCCGTAGGGGTTACCGCCGCAGTTGTGCTCGCTTGCGCCGGCGGCGCCTACCTCTATTCCCAGCACCACATGCGCTCGCTGCTGGAAAATGCCCGCTCCACCGCGCTCGCCGAAGGCGACCTCATCCGCGTCGCCCTCGAGCACCAGATGATCGAAAACGATCGCACCCTCGTGGCCCGCATGATGGAAAGCTTCCGCTCCCAGGCCCGCCTCGAACGCCTGCTCGTGCTCGACCGCACCGGCGTGGACCGCTACCCGCCGCCCGGCTCCGCGCCCACCACCTTCGACATGCATTCGCCCACCTGCCAGGTCTGCCATCAGTACCCGCCCGAGCAGCGGGGCGGCAGCCGCGTCATCGAAACCGCCGGCGGCAATATCCTGCGCACCGTCATCCCCATACGCAATCGCGCGGAGTGCCATGGCTGTCACAATCCCGAGCACAAGATCAACGG
Source organism: uncultured Acidobacteriia bacterium (assembly GCA_903876865.1). Lineage (GTDB taxonomy): Bacteria > Acidobacteriota > Terriglobia > Bryobacterales > Bryobacteraceae > Solibacter. Next base: position 7,273 of record CAIRBY010000844.1, on the reverse strand, counting down.
CATCCTCATCCTCGATTCCAATACCGAAGCCCTGCGCAGCGAGATGACGGGAGACCTCCGCTGGCTCGTCGCCGGCACCTCCGTCATCACCCTCCTCCTCGTCGGCGCCATCGGCATCGTCATCCGCGTCGCCGTGCTCCGCCGTCTCCAGCGCTTTGAAACCGCCGCCCGCCAGATCGCCGCCGGAGACCTCGCCCGCCGCGTCCCCGCCACCGGCACCGATACCATCTCCTGGCTCGCCCGCGAATTCAATACCATGGCCGATTCCGTCACCGGCCTCGTCGGCGAAGTCCGCACCGAGCGCGAACGCCTCGAAACCGTCATCAATTCCATCGACGATGGCATCGTCGTCCTCGACCCGCGCCGCAACATCATCGCCGCCAACGACGCCTTCCTGCTCCGCGCCCAGCACTCCCGCGAACAGGTCCTCGGCTGCAACTGCCGCGAAGTCACCCCCGGCGGCTGCACCATGAAGGATTGCCCCACCCTCGCCTGCCTCCACTCCGCCGCCCGCCAGGTCCGCATCTGCGAACGCCGCACGCCCGCCGGAGCCACCGTCTGGGAAGAGGTGCACGCCTCCCCGATCCTCAACGCCGCCGGCGAACTGCAGCAGGTCGTCGAAGTCTGGCGCGATATCTCCGAGCGCCGCGTCGCCGAGGCCCACCTCGCCGAATCCCACCGCCTCGCCTCCCTCGGCACCCTCGCCTCCGGCTTCTCCCACGAACTCAATACCCCGCTCGCCACCGTGCTCACCTGCGTCGAAGGCATCCTCCGCGAGAGCACCTCCAGCATCACCCCCGATACCGCGTGGATTCACGATACCGCCGCCATCGCCCGCGAACAGATCCTCCGCTGCCGCGGCATCACCCATCACTTCCTGCGCATCTCCCGCGGCCAGCGCAGCCCCGGCGATCTCGTCGATCTCGCCCCCGCCGTCGATGCCGTCGCGCGCCTCATCGAGCCCACCGCCCGCGCCCACATGGTGCGCATCGACGTGCGCGCCATCCCCGCCGACGCCCGCATCCGCACCGATGAGGCCGAACTCCAGCACACCCTCATCAACCTCATGCTCAACGCCGTGCAGGCCTCCCGCCCCGGCAGCACCGTCACCATCGAAGCCGATGCCGCCGCGTCCATTCGCCTCCGCGTCATCGATAGCGGCTGCGGCATCTCTCCCGAAAATCGCCAGCGCATCTTCGAGCCCTTCTTCAGCGCCCGTCAGGGCGGCACCGGACTCGGCCTCTTCCTCTCCCTCAACTTCGTCCGCCACTGGGGTGGCGATATCCGCGTCGAAAGCCGCCCGGGCGAAGGCTCTACGTTTGAAGTCGTCTTTCCCGCACCGCTACAAACCGTAGCCGGAGAACCCGCCGCATGAACGGCTCTGCCTCCATCCTCCTCGTCGACGATGATGACGCCTTCCGCCACGTGATGTCCGGAGAGTTGCGCCGCCTCGGCCACCAACTCACCACCGCCGCTTCCGGCGAAGACGCCCTCGACGCCGCCCGCCGCCAGGAGCCCGAAATCGTCCTCCTCGATCTCCGCCTCCCCGGCATCGATGGCCTCGAAACCCTCCGCACCCTACGCTCCCGCTACCCCGCCGTCGAAGTCATCATGCTCACCGGCCACGGCTCCATCGATACCGCCATCGAAGCCATCCGCGAAGGCGCCTTCGATTACGCCACCAAGCCCTGCCCCCTCGATGAGATCACCATCCGCATCCAGCGCGCCATCGAACGCCGCGCCCTGCGCCAGCGCACCAGCCTGCTCGAACAGGCCCTCAGCCCGCCCGATCCCGCCGAGAGCCTGATCGGCGAAAGCCCCGAGTTCCGCCGCATGCTCCACCTCGCCGAACTCGTGGCCGCCCGCGATTCCACCGTCCTCATCACCGGCGAAACCGGCAGCGGCAAAGAGCGCGTCGCCATGCGCATCCACGCCCGCAGCCCGCGCCAGTCCAAACCCTTCGTCGTCGTCGATTGCGGCGCGCTCCAGGAAAGCCTCCTGCAAAGCGAACTATTCGGTCACGAGCGCGGCGCCTTCACCGGCGCAGACAAGGCCAAACCCGGCCTCTTCGAAGTTGCCCACGGCGGCACCATCTTCCTCGATGAGATCGGCGAAATCAGCCCCTCCACCCAGGTCAATCTCCTCCGCGTGCTCGATACCTCCGCCTTCCGCCACGTCGGCGGCACCCGCGAAATCCGCGTCGATGTCCGCGTCCTCGCCGCCACCAACCGCGACCTCCGCGCCATGGTCGCCAAAGGCCTCTTTCGCGAAGATCTCTACTACCGCATGAGCACCATCACCGTCGAGATCCCGCCCCTGCGCAAACGCACCGGCGATATCGAACTGCTCTCCCACCGCTTCGTCGCCCTGCTCAATCACCGTTATGGCGTCACCAAGACGCTCGGCGAAGACGCCCTAGACATGTTGCGCCGCCACCCCTGGCCCGGCAACGTCCGCGAACTCCTCCACACCATTGAAGCCGCCGTCATCGTCTGCGAAGGTCCCGCCATCCTCCCCGAGGATCTGCCGCCCACCCTCCGCGCCGCCGCCCCCGCCTCCGCCGCGCCCCCGCCGGACGGGCCCAACGGCCACATCGCCACTCTCGTCGAACTCGAACTCCAGCACATCCGCCGCACCCTCGAAGCCTGCCACGGCCACCGCGGCAACGCCGCCCGCATCCTCGGCATCAGCGAGCGCAACCTCTACCGCAAGCTCAAAGACTACCGCCTCGATACCTAAGTGGGACAGGCCATCGTCTTTCGTGGCCTGTCGGCTTCCTTATGTTCTTGCCGATGCCGACCCCGTTGCCCTTGCCTATCCCAATGCCCCTCCCCGCCCCCCGCCGTAACTTCCCCCCTCCCCCCAACGCCTGACCCCATATGCACCGCGCAGCCCTGCTCCTCCTCCCCCTCGCCCTCTGCGCCCAGCCCTCCACCGACCCCGCCATCGTCATCCGCTCCACCACCAACCTCGTCCAGATCCACGTCGTCGCCGAAGACGCTCAGGGACGCCCCATCCCGAACCTCACCCGCGCCAACTTCCAGCTCTTCGCCGATGGCAAGCCCCAGCCCCTCACCTTCTTCGAAATCGATCCCGACCCCGCCCTCAAACCCCGCCCCGCCGACCCCGCGCCCGAAACCACCGACCCCGCCTACGCCCTCGTCCTCCTCGATTGGATCAACACCCGCTACGTCGATCGCCTCCGCGCCCAGGACCACCTCCTCCAACTCCTCACCGCCGCCCCGCCCCGCCAGCACCTCGCCCTCTACCTCCTCTCCCGCGAGCCTCAACTCCTCCAGGACTTCACCTCCGACCGCGAAACCCTCCTCGCCGCCATCCGCGCCATCCCCCTCGGCTTCGTCGATGACGACTCCATCCCCCGCAGTCCCTTCGACGCCCGCACCGGCACCCCCGCCCCCCGTCGACTCACCGCCGAAGAGCAGATCTTCGCCTATCAGACCAAGGCCAACCACTCCCTCCGCGCCTTCGACACCATGGCCGACCGCCTCTCCCTCATCCCCGGCCGCAAATCCCTGCTCTGGCTCTCCCCCGGCTTCCCCATGGCGATCGATGGCAAACTCGTCCCCGGCGCCCAACCCGCCGAAATGAGCTTCTTCCACGAGATCGAAAAGAGCCTCGCCCGCCTCAACCGCGCCGATATCTCCGTCTATGCCATCGACCCCCGCGGCCTCGACGTCGCCGGACGCGGCTTCCCCGCCACCCTCACCGAATTCGCCGCCCGCACCGGGGGCACCGCCTTCTTCGATCGCAACGATCTCGCCACCGGCATGCGCCTCGCCCTCGAAGATTCCCAAACCGGCTACACCCTCGGCTTCACCGTCCCGCCCCGGGAAGCCCCCGGCTTCCACGAAATCCGCGTGCGCGTCAACCGCTCCGCCATCCGCCTCCGCTACCGCGAATCCTACCGCCTCCAGGACCCTGCCGCGCCCGTTCCAGACAAAAAACCCGAAGTGGACCGCCCTCCGCGCTAGCCGTGTTCGACCCGCGCCTTCATGTCCGCGTACGCCACCTGGATGAGCCTCGCCAGTGCCGCGCCATCGACCTCCGTTCCCGGCCTCAGCTTCACGTGCCGCATGAACTTCCCGCTGCCCTCCAACAACCTCGCCGGATCCGCCAGCCCCGCGCCCTGAAAGAACCCCACGTTCACGTGCGACGTGAACACATTCACGTACCCGAACGGCGCATCTCCCAGGCACGCTACCGGACACCCGTCATGCAGCAGTTCCCGGACTTCGTCCCCGCACCCGCGCATCACTTCGAACCACTCCCGCGCCATCGCGCCCAATTCCCCCGCGCGCTCTTCCAGCCACGCCTCGATGGCCGGCTCCCGCTCCACCGCTCCGTTGAATCGCAGGATCTCCGTCCTCATCCTCGCTTCCCCCTCTCGAAATCCATCCTGACACAGCACCGCTCCACCGAATCGAGCCCCGGCAGGCGTACCGTGTATAATTCCCCCATGCCAGGAATCCGCTGGAGCACCCTTGCTCTCGGCTCGCTGCTGCTCATCTCGGTCTGTTCATTAGGAGGACAGGAAGTGCAAACTCCCCAACCGGAAAAATCCAAGCCGCCCGTCAAAACCGAACCACGCGGACGCATCCTCGGGATCGGCGGTGTCTTCTTCAAATCCGCCAATCGCGATCAGATGCGCGAATGGTATGCCAAGCATCTCGGACTCGCCGACAAAGGCGGCGGCGCCATGCTCCCCTGGCGCGAACACGACGACCCGAAAAAGGAACACGTCACCGTCTGGAGCCTCTTCCCCGCCTCCACGGACTATTTCGGTCCCGGCCCCGCCCAGTTCATGGTCAACTACATCGTCGACGATATGGACGCTCTGCTCGACCGCCTCAAACAAGAGGGCGTCAAGATCGATCCCAAACGCATGGACGAATCCTACGGCCGTTTCGCCTGGATCTACGACAGCGACGGCAATAAGATCGAACTCTGGCAGCCCCTGCCCGCCAAGCCCTGACGGCCCGGCTCCTCGCCGCCGGCCCCTACCGCAGGCTGGTCACGAACTGACGGATTTCCATCACCACCTCCGCCTCGTTGGAGAGGAAGATACAGTGATCCGCCGCGGGCATTTCCACCACCCGGGCGGCCGGCACGCCGCTCTTCATGCGGTCGATCGATCTCCTCGCCCACGCCACATCCGCGTCGTAGACCTGCTTCATCGCGGAGCGTTCCTCTTCAGTCCGGGGCTGATGCCGTTTCATCTGGCTCTCTAGCGGCGCCGGCAGCGTGTAGAACGCGAGCACGGGAACTCGAATGCCGGAATAGTCCGGCTTCCGCATGCCCGCCGTGATGGCGCTCTGCACGCTCACCGGCGTCCCGTACTGGCCCACGCTCCCGTCGGGATTCGTCGCGAAGTCGTTCCGCAACTCCGCTTCGGGATAGGCGATCCCCATGGTGCGCTGCTGCCACTCCCGGTATGCCTGAAAAGATCTGCGGTCCTCCGCGAGTGTCCTCGGGTACCCCGCCGCCATCGCAGGCGGCAACTTCTTCCGGAGTTCCGTATAGGGCCCCCAGTCATAGGTCGGGTCTGAGGTGGAGTCCATGTAGATCAAGCCGGCCGCGCGAGTGGGATTAGCTGTCGCCAGGGCCGTCAGTTCATGCCCTCCCAGAGAGTGGCCGGCCAGAATGGGCCTGTCCAGATGCAGCGCATCCAGCACCGCCAGCACGTCGTCCCCCAGCTGCTTGGCGTCGTAACCAGACTCCGGGTGGCTGGAAGCGCCGTATCCCCGGCGCGTGACCCCGTATACGTGACAGAACTCCGCCAGCTTTACGGCGAAGTCATCGAACATATGTGCAGTGTTCCCGGAGCCGGCTACCAGGACGAGCACGCGGCCCGAGCCTCCCCAATCCAGCGCCTCGATCTGCACCCCGTCGCCAACTGGAACAAACTGAACTCGGTGCGGCGATGGATCCTTCCACTGCGCCGGTTGAGCGGATAAGAGCGTGACAGCCAATCCTGCCAGAATCGCGAACACTACCTTGCGATACCGCATACACCTCCATCCTGCCACTCTTCGCACCGGTCCGGCGTGCGGAATGCAGTTCCGTGTTCGGTACTCGGTAGTTCGTTGCACTCCGCCAGCCGGTCCCCGCGCGGACCGTCCCCGCATCACCGGCTTCCGCTCGTCACGGCGGCCTACTCCCACATCACGCGTCCCTCCCAACCTGCGCCACGCGAAGCCCACTTGCGGAGACCGAGCCGGCCAAAGAACTCGTATCTCCGTCCCAATCGCCGACCACCCGGACGCGATTCCGCAACCCCACTTGCGCGCGCGCCTGACGAGCGGGCAATCGGAGCTTCGCATGGCTGCGCGCGATCGTTGATACCCCAGGGGTACCCTGCGTCACAACTCGTCGAAGAAGTTCAGCGGAAACGGCAGAGGCGTTTGATAGCCGTCTGGATCCCGAACCTCCGCCCCTCACAATGGATGCATCATCGCACCGCGGCTGAGGGTTGATCGCTGTTCCAGATATCGCGGGCCACTGCCCAGCCGCCACCGGGAAGTTTTTGGTAAATCGTGATGTACTTGCCAGCGTCCTCCATGTTCGGGCCGCCGTCAGGCGTCAACCAGATTGCGTAGCCGCCGCTTTCGATCGCCCACTCCCCCGTAATTTGCAGTTCGCCCACGGCCAGTGAGAACTTGACTCGGCTCATCGCACCCAGAAACCCGGCTGCCCAAGCTCCGATATTGGCCTTGCCGGCATTGGCAGGCGCATTCGGAGGCATCTGTACCGCGTCTTCGGCAAACACGCTGGTCCACAACTCCGCGTCCCGGGAATTGAGAGCGGCCACATGCGTCTCACGAATCGCACCAATGAGTTCGACATCGCTCCGCTGCGCGCCGGCGATGTTGGCTGGTTCTTCCGGCAGGGGACCGTGAATATCGATTCCGAATTTTGCCGCTAGCGCCATGAGCTTTGCCATATCGGGTGGAGCGGGTGGATCCGTGATCGCCGTAGCCTGTTCCAGCACGAAGTGCTCAAACCCGCCGGGAGCGCACAGCAGCAGCATCCTGGCGGGGGCGCTGCCGGCAATCTTGAACCCGTGAGGAATTTCTCGCGGTCCGAAGACATACGTGCCCGGTCCCGCCTTCAGCCACTTGCCATTGCACACAAATGCCACTTCTCCTTCGAGGACGTAAAACGCTTCATCCTCGCGATGGTGGGTGTGGTACGGCGAAGCAAATCCGGGCGGCATCAGCCAGTGCTCCATCAGCCCAAACGCTCCATTGGTGGT
>CAIRBY010000843.1 GCA_903876865.1 uncultured Acidobacteriia bacterium | reverse complement strand
GGCAGCATCACGTCCAGCAGAATCAGGTCCGGCTTCGCTTGTTCCAGCGCCCGGAGCGTGCCCGTCGCCCCCCCAAATATCTGGGATTCGTACCCGTGCCGCCCCAGATTGTATTCAATCAGGGCCGCCAGTTCCGCTTCGTCCTCTACAATCGCGATCTTCTTCGGCATGCAACGTGCTAACTAGGTATGAAATGGGACAGGTGTAGTACGTCCTATTGTAGCCTTGCCCCAGGGTCGATTTGTTAGACTCAGGGTGGGTAGGAGCTGGTTATTTCCGTTAAATTATTGCAGTTAGGTTACTGTTTCCTAATCTTTCACGGAGCCCTCTGGAGCGCCTGCCGGGATTGCGCCCAACCAGGATTCGGAGGCCCCCTGGAAAACCGTTTCACGGCCTACGATGCCGTATGCCGTGGCGCCGCCTGCCGCGATGCCGGCTTCCCGCAGATCTACGTCAATGCCTCGAATCTGACCCTGTTCGTGAGAATCACCGCGCTCTCTTTCCCCAACCTCCTGCTCGAACAATCTTTCAATATGGATGATACCCGTGGCGGCGCACTCGGCGCCGGATGGGCATTCACCTTCGGCGACACTCTCACCACGGATGCCGATGGCAGCATGGTGCTGCGCCGGGGCAGCGGACGGATCGATCGCTTCACCTCCGCCAATGGTGCCGCGGTATTCTTCCCCGTCACCCCGACCAAAGACTCCCTCACCGCGAATGCGGACGGCACTTATACCGTCACCTCCGCCGCCACCGCCAGCACCCGTACCTTCGATTCCGGCGGCAGGCTGCTCACCGTGAGCGAAGCCGGCAAGGCCCGCATCAGCCTGGACTACGACACCACGAATCACCTGTCCGCCGCTCACTATGCCGGCACCCTGATTCGCTTCACTACCGATTCCAACGGACGCATCACCGCGATGCAGGATGGCGCCGGACGCTCCCTCGCCTACACTTACAACGGCAGCGGACGCCTCTCCAAGCAGACCAATGCCGATGGAGCCAGCGTGTCCTACCAGTATGATTCCGCCGGCAATCTCACCTCGATTGCGTGGGCGGGCGGCACCACCGCAATCGCCTACTCTGGTGACGCCGGGTTCCAGCGCGTCGCTTCCGTGACCACGCCGGATGGCGCCGTGCGCCAGTATGCGACTCCGCTGACTCCGACCCAGATTCAGGTCACCGATGGCAACGGCGACGCCACCCTCTACGTTTCCAACACGCTCGGCCTGCTCCAATCCGTAACCGACCCCGCGGGAAACGTCACCGCGTTCGCCTATGACGCCGCAGGGAATCGAATCCGCACCGTCAATCCCGCCGGAGAGACTTTCACCTTCACCTACGACACTGCCGGTAATCTCACCGGCATCACCGACCCGGCCAACAACCGCTGGTCCGCCGATTACGCCAACGGCGCTCTCGCCCACATCACGGACGCCAATAAGAACGTCTGGACCTTCAAGTACGACGCCAACTCCAGGCTGATCGCCGTGAACAACCCGGCCGGCAACCTCTCCGCCACACGCAACGCCGCCGGGCAGATCACCTCCCTCACCGATGCCAACGGGAACAAGTCCAGCTATCAGTACGATGCCAACGGGTTGCTCACCGGCTTCGCCGACGCGCTCAACAATCAGTGGAAGTACACCTACGATGGCGCCGCCCGCGTCGCGACCCGTACCGACCCCGCCGGCACCAGCCTGAAGGCCTCCTATGCAGCCGACAATCGCCTCGCCGCGCTCAGTTCTGGCCAGGCGCAGACCTCGTTCGATTATTCCGGCATGCAGCGCGACAGCCTCAACCGCCCGGCCAGCTACACCGATTCCTTTGGTAATACGCTCGCCTATACTTACGACGCCGCCGGACAATTGGCTTCGTTTTTGCTACCCGGGGGCAAGACCGTCACGTATTCCTACGACCACCTGCACCGCCTCGCCAGAGTTTCGGACTGGCAGGGCAACTTCGCCCTCTACCGCTACGATGCCGCCGGCTATCCGCTCAGCGTCAGCGTTTCCGGCGGTCCCGTGACCATCTATCAGTACGATGCCGTACGCAACCTGCGCGCCGTGGTCTCCACCGGCCCCGATGGCACTCCCGTCGCCGGCTACCGCTACTCCGTGGATTCCAACGGCAACCGCACCGCGGTCAGCGCGCTCGAACCCAATACCTCTGCGTTCACCCTGCCGGCTTACATCTACAGCTACGACGCGGATAATCGCCCGCTCACCCGCAACGATGGCACGGCGTATCAGTACACGCCCCTCGGCGGCCTCGCCTCCCTGCAGGGCGCGCACAATGTCAACTTCGCCTACGATGCCTTCGGCCGGCTGCAAAGCCTTGCCGGAGATTCGGGTGGCATCTACAGTTACGATCCGGCGGGCCTGCGCGTGGCCCGCAACGACCGCCGTTACCTCTACGACCTTTCCGGCGCCCGCCCGCGCGTCGTCATGGAAACCGATACTGCCAACACGCCCATCGCCTGGTATGTCTATGGTCTCGGCCTCTTGTGGAAAGTGGCGGCCGATGGCACGACGTACTTTTACCACTTCGATGGCGATGGCAATACCGTGGCCCTCTCCAATCCCACTGCCGGCGTGGTCAATCAATACCGCTACGACCCCACCGGGCGCCTCCTGGCATCCGGCGAGGGCGTGGAAAACCTCTTCCGCGCCCGCGGGGAAGCCGGTTGGGCTGACGATGGCAACGGCTTGCTCTTCACAGGCACGCAGTTTCAGGTTCCGGAACTGCGCCTGACGCTGCCGGCATCGGCGGACCCTGCGCCGCCTGTACCCGATCTGACACCGCAACTGCCGGGTATCGCGACCTGCTTCCTCTCCGGAGTTTCGGTGTGCCCGGCCGCAACCGGCGGGAGGCTCCGCTAATGCGCCTCCTGCTGCTAGCCGTATCGCTGCTCGGTGTCTCGCTGCTTGCGGATGCGCCGCTCGCGGCTCAGAATCTCGCAATGGAGTGCGGCCAACCGGTAGATGTCACGCTCTCCGTGGGGAACCCGTTCGCCAACATCAAGTTCCAGGGACAGGCCGGCGAAACAGTCTACATCCGCCTCTTTGGCGTCACGGTGGACCCCGGCTTTGGACTCGGCCCGATCTATATCGCGGACCCCTTCGGCAATCTATACGCGCCGCGTACCCGCAGCCAGAACACCGCAGGCGCCACCCCGGGCGATATCGCGGGTCTCGCCGGAGGCGAAGGCTATAGCGGTTATGAATTCGACCTCCCGAGCGAGGGCACATTCACCTTCCGCCTGCTCAGCGGCAACCCGGCGTTCGGCGCGACAATTCACGTGGTGATGACGCGGCTGAACCGCCCCTGCCCGAATGTCAAT
>CAIRBY010000842.1 GCA_903876865.1 uncultured Acidobacteriia bacterium | reverse complement strand
GAGCAGTCACCGGAACACTCGGCGTGCGTGGTGGTTTCTCCGGCGCAGAAGCACGGTTTCATCGCGATGGCGATTGTGTTCCTCACGCTGTTGATTCTCTTTCCTTCGCCGCTGCTGATTGTTCTGAACGCGCTCCTGAACTTCTTCATGTTCGCCTCGTTTCTCTTCCGCACGTTCCTCTGTTGGATGAGCTGCGGGGAGAACGATCAGCTCACGATCACGCCGGAGGAGGTCGGCTCGCTCCGCAGTCAGGATCTTCCGGTGTACACCGTGCTGGTTCCGATGTACAAGGAGCCGGATGTGCTCCCGATTCTGGCCGCGGCGCTGCGCAAGATGGACTATCCGCGCTCCAAACTGGATATCAAGCTGGTGCTGGAGGCGGACGATCAGGCTACGATTGACGCCGCCAAGGCGCTGGCGTTGGATGCCACGTTTGAGATCATCCGCGTGCCGCCCTCGCTTCCCAAGACGAAGCCGAAGGCCTGCAACTACGCGCTGCAATTCGCCCGCGGCCAATATCTCACCATCTACGATGCCGAGGATAAGCCCGAGCCCGATCAGTTCAAGAAGGCTCTGCTGACCTTTCGCCGGCTGGGACCGGACACGGCGTGCGTGCAGGCGCGGCTCAACTACTTCAACGCCGAAGAGAACTGGCTCACGCGCATGTTCACGCTCGAATACTCGCTCTGGTTCGATATGTTTCTGCCCGCGCTGGACCGCCTGCGCATCCCCATTCCGCTCGGCGGCACCTCCAACCACTTCGATCTGGCGAAACTGCGGGCCGTGGGCGCATGGGACCCCTTCAACGTGACCGAGGATGCCGATCTCGGCCTGCGTTTTGCCGCCATGGGGTACCGCGTGGCCGTGGTGAATTCGGTGACCTACGAAGAGGCGAACTCGCAGACCGCCAACTGGATCCGCCAGCGCTCGCGCTGGATCAAGGGGCACATGCAGACCTGGCTGGTGAACATGCGCCACCCCATCGAGCTGCTGCGCCGTGTGGGCTTTCGCGGATTCTGCTCGCTGCAACTCTTCATCGGAGGAGGCATTCTCTCCGCGCTTGCCTATCCGTTCCTGGTGATCCCCTTCCTGATCTGGATCTTCACGCGCACGGCGGGTCTGGCACCGCTCTTCCCGCCGCAGGTCCGGGTGGTCACCTTTCTGAACCTGGTGGTGGGCAACAGCTTTCTGGTCTACCTTTCCATGCTGGCCGCCGCCAAGCGCCACCACTTCGCGCTGTTGCCGCATGCCCTTACCGTCCCGGCCTACTGGCTGCTCATGTCCATCGCCGGCTATAAGGGCCTGTGGCAACTGGTCACGCGCCCCTTCTATTGGGAGAAAACGAATCATGGAATCAGCCGCTTCACGGCCGAGGTTCTTCGCGATTCTGCCCCGGGTTGAAGCGGGCGCCGCGGCCTGCTGCCTGGCCGTGGCGGGAGTGGCGTGCGCTGCCGCGCTTGGATACGAAGTGCGCACGGCGCCCCAGTTTCGCTTCGCCGCACTGGTTTGGGTGCTGCTCGGGTTGTGGTGCCTGATGCTGGAGCGCCGGGGCGTCTCCCGCGCGGTCACGGCGCCCGCGCTGGCGCTGCTCGCGTGGCAGTTGCACTCCGCGCCGGTTTCGCTCTACGATTCGGCCGCGCTCGCCGGAGGCATCTTCGTCTATCTGGTGGTGTGGGTACTTGCCGCCTACGAGCGCCGCCCGGGGTTGCAGGCTATGGCCAGCGCCGCGCTGCTGCTTTCGGCCGGGGTGCAGGCCAGGAGCGGGATCGCGATTGCGTGCGCCATTCTGAGCCTCGCCCTGTTCCTGCTCCACGTCCGCGCCAACGCGCACCCGGTGGGCTTCGGCCTCCTGCTCTTCACTCCCGCGCTGTTGTGCGCCCTCGGGGCTTCCCTGTTTGCGCTGCTCAATACGCGTGTTCTGAGTGCGAGCACGCTGAATGCGAACCCGCTACGTCCGCTCGGCGGCGCGGTTGTTGCCGACCCCGCGCACATCTGGCGCTACCTATTCTTTTTTCCGCTGGCGGTGATCTCGTTGCGCATCGCCCGCCGCCAGTTCCGCGGTCCGGATATCGCGTATCTGGCCATGCTCTCGATCGGGAGCGCGCTCTGCCTTCTGCACTGGCCGCGCGACGCAATGGACCTGGGCGATCTCTTCTTCGCCGCCGCCGGGGGCGCCGCAGCCCTGCTGGCTGTGGGCTAGCCTGGTGCTCGGTTGGGAGCCGGTCCGAATGCGCGCCGCCGGCTATCCCACCACTTCAAGAAATGCCTTCGCCGCATGGCTCAGACCGCGGCGCGTCGGATAGATCAGCCGGATCTTGCGCTCCACGTGAATTTCCTTGACGCGCACTTCGAAGAGCGTGCCCTGTTCGATCTCTTCCTCGACGCACATGCGCGGCAGGAACGCCACGCCCACGCCCTGCTGCACCAGTTTGCGGATGGTCTCGATGGTCGGCATCTCCACGTCCATCTTCAGCGGCACGCGGTGGGTCTGAAACTCCCGGATCACCACCGCGCGGTAGGGCGAGAGCACGTTGTGCGCGATGAACGTCTCCGTTCCCAGTTCCGTGATCGAGATCGTCTTGCGGTGTGCCAGGCGGTGCCCCGGCGCTACCACGAATGCCAGAGCGTCCGTGTAGATGATCTTGCTCTTGATGCGCTCGTCGCCGGGATCGTAGCTGATTGCGCCCAGTTCCAGATTTCCATCCAGCAACTCATTCGGCAGTTGGCTGGAAAAGCTGCGGCGGATCTGCACCTTGACCTTCGGATACAGCACCCGGTAACGCTCGATGTGGCGCAGCAGGTAGAGGGTGGTCGATTCGTTCGCCCCGATGGTCAGGCGCCCCGCCGAATTGTCGCGCAATTCGGCAATCGAGTTGTCCATTTCCTGGTGCAGACTCTGGAAGCGGCGGGCATATTCCAACACCGTTCGCCCCGCGTCCGTCAGGATCAGGTCTTTGCCCGAACGGTCAATTAACTTCTCCCCTAATTCATGCTCCAGTCGCTGCAAGGCGAGCGATACCGCGGGCTGCGTGCGCAGCAGTTTTTCCGCCGCGCGGGAGAAGCTCTTTTCGGTTGCAACTGTAAGAAATACCTGAAGGGAATGGAGTTCCATGGGCCGTGCTTTGACTATAACATGCGCTAATATGGACCGCTAATATTATAAATTTGCCAAATCGTAAGCCGGACCTCGATAATTGGGTGGTGAGCGATCGAGTATACATTTTTGATACGACCCTGCGTGACGGCGAGCAATCTCCCGGCTGCAGCATGACCGTTCCCGAGAAACTGACCATGGCGCGCAAACTGGTCGAACTCGGCGTGGATATTCTGGAAGCTGGTTTTCCCATCGCGAGCGAAGGGGATTTCGAAGCCGTCGATGCCGTGAGCCGCGAGTTTCCTTCGGCGCAGGTTGCCGCCCTCGCCCGCTGCTGCAAACTGGATGTGGAACGCGCCGCCAAGAGCCTGCAGCACGCCAAGCGTCCGCGCATCCACACCTTCATCGCCACCAGCCCGATCCATCTGAAGTACAAGCTCAAGAAGACCGAACAGCAGGTGCTGGAAGAAGCGGTCATGGCCGTGGAACTGGCGCGCACGTTTGTGGACGATGTGGAATTCTCCGCCGAAGACGGCGCCCGCACCGAGCCCGAATTCCTCGCCCGCATCTCTCAGGCCGTGGTCGCGGCGGGAGCCCGCACCGTGAATATCCCCGATACGGTGGGCTACTCCACGCCCAAGGAATATGGCGCCCTGATCGGACAGATCGTGCAGGCGCTGGGCGATACGGCGATTGTCAGCGTGCACTGCCACGATGACCTGGGCCTGGCGGTCGGCAACTCGCTGGCCGCAATCGAAGCCGGTGCGCGCCAGATCGAGTGCACCATCAACGGGATCGGCGAACGCGCCGGCAACTGCTCGCTCGAAGAGATCGTCATGATTCTCAAGACGCGTTCGGACAGCTACCCGTATCACACCAGCGTGAACACCGAGCACCTCTACTCCGCCAGCCAACTGCTCAGTTCCATCATCACCTTCGGCCCGCAGCCGAATAAGGCGATTGTGGGGCGCAACGCCTTCGCGCACGAAGCCGGTATCCATCAGGACGGCTACCTCAAGGAAAAGACCACCTACGAAATCATCGACCCGCGCACCGTCGGCGTGCCCGAAGGCAAGCTGGTGCTGGGCAAGCACAGCGGACGCCATGCCCTGAATCAGCGCGCCGTGGAAATGGGCTTCAACCTTTCCAAGCCGGAACTCGATGAGTTGTACCACCGCTTCACCGCTGTAGCGGACCACCGCAAGAAGGGCCTGATGGATGAAGAGATCGCCTCTCTGATTCAGGAAGGCCGCAAGGCGCTGGGCATGGTGGCGGCAGACTAATGATCCTCAACGTCCTCGCACTCCCCGGCGACGGCATCGGCGTGGAAGTCACGCGGGAAGCTGTTCGCGTATTGCAGCATGTGGCTGCCAAATGGAACCACCAGTTGAACCTCTCCGAAGGTCTGCTGGGCGGGATCGCCATCCACAAAACCGGCACGCCGTTTCCCGAAGAGACGGCCCGGCTCGCGGCCAGCGCCGACGCCACCATCATGGGCGCGGTCGGCCTGCCTGAATTCGATAACGCACCACCCGAGAAGCGCCCGGAAAAGGGCCTGCTCGGTATCCGCGCCGCGCTCGGAGTTTACGCCAACCTGCGTCCCGTGCGCGCCTACGCGTCACAGATCGAATCCTCTCCGCTCAAGAACCACTTGGTGGAGGGAGTCGATATGATCATCGTCCGCGAACTGACGGGCGGGATCTACTACGGAACTCCGCGCGGAATCAGCGGAGAAGGAGCCGAAACGCGGGCCGTCAACACCATGACATATACGCGCTCGGAAATCGAGCGCGTGGCCCGCATGGCCTTCCAACTGGCGGGACCCCGCCGCAAGAAGGTCACGTCGGTGGATAAATCCAACGTGCTGGAGAATTCGCAACTCTGGCGCCGCACCGTCACCGAGTTGAGCAGAGAGTTTCCCGATATTGAGCTGGACCACATGCTGGTGGACAACTGCGCGATGCAGTTGGTGCTGAACCCCAAGCGCTTCGATATCGTCCTCACCGAAAATATGTTCGGCGATATTCTGAGCGACGAAGGCGCGGTGATTGCCGGCTCGATCGGCATGCTGCCCTCGGCCTCGATCGGCGCGCAACGTCCCTCCGGGGCATGGGTCGGGCTCTACGAACCGGTCCACGGCTCCGCACCCGATATCGCGGGACAGAACAAAGCCAACCCGCTCGGCGCCATCGGTTCGGTGGCTGCCATGCTTGCCTACAGTTTCCGTTTGAAAGAGGAAGCCGCCGCGGTGGAAACCGCCATCGAGGCGGTTCTTGAGAGCGGCCAGGTCACAGCCGACCTGCGCCCGACTGGCGCTCCCGCGACCACCGAACAGGTTGGCCGGGCGGTGTGCGCCGCCATCGGCTGAGCGCGGAACCTACCGGTCTCCGCGCTCAGCGATAATACATAGATGTGGGGCAGGCAATTCTGCCTGCATGCCGCCACTCCGGCGGCTCGACCGCCGGCAGTTGTCCGGGCTGGCCGCCTCACTGAGCGAACAAACTATGCCACGCACCATCATGCCTCGTACCATCATTGAAAAACTCTGGGACAACCACGTAGTTCACGAACTCCCCGGCGCACCGTCGCTGTTGTTCATTGATCTCCATCTGGTCCACGAAGTGACGTCTCCCCAGGCCTTCCAGGGCCTGCGCGAGCGCGGACTCAAGGTTCGCCGTCCGGACCTGCACATCGCCACTGCCGATCACAGCATTCCCACCTCGGACCGCTCGCTGCCGATCGTCGACCCCATCGCCGCCAATCAGCTCGCGCAGCTCGAAGCCAACTGCAAGGAGTTCGGCATTCGCTGCCTCGGAGTGCACAGCGACCAGCAGGGCATTGTGCATGTGATTGGACCGGAACTCGGACTCACGCAGCCCGGCATGACGGTGGTCTGCGGCGATAGCCACACGGCCACGCACGGCGCGTTCGGCGCGCTTGCCTTCGGCATCGGCACCAGCGAAGTGGAACAGGTGCTGGCCACGCAGTGCCTGCTGCAGCGCAAGTCGAAGAGCTTCCAAGTGCAGGTGGAGGGAACGTTGAAGGCGGGCGTCTCCGCCAAGGATATTATTCTCGCGCTGATCGCGCGCATCGGCATCGGCGGCGGCACGGCGAGCGTCTTCGAATTCACGGGCAGCGCCATTCGCGCGCTGAGCATGGAAGAGCGCATGACCGTCTGCAACATGTCGATCGAAGGCGGCGCGCGCGCCGGCCTGATCGCTCCAGACGATACCACGTTCGAATATTTAGCGGGCCGTCCCCACGCTCCCAAGGGCGCGGCATGGGATTCCGCCGTCGCGCGCTGGAGAGAACTCGCGACCGATCCGGGCGCGACCTACGACCGCACCGTGACCATTGATGCGGATGCGCTTGAGCCGATGATCACGTACGGCACCAATCCCGGCATGGGCGTCAGCATCAACGAAGCGCTGCCGAAGCCGTCGGAGGTCTCTGACCCGATGGCGCGCGAGTCGATCACGAAGGCGCTCGCGTATATGGGCCTCGAAGGCGGCAAACCGCTGGTCGGGCACCCCATCGACGTGGTCTTCATCGGCAGTTGCACCAACTCCCGCATCAGCGATCTGCGCACGGCGGCGGGCCTGTTGAAGGGTCGCAAGGTCAACCCCAAGGTCCGCGTGATGGTAGTGCCCGGTTCGCAGGAAGTGAAGCGGCAGGCCATCGCCGAAGGGCTGCCGGAGATCTTCCGCGCCGCCGGCTGTGAGTGGCGCGAGCCCGGCTGCTCCATGTGCATCGCCATGAACGGCGATCAGCTGACGCCGGGACAGTACAGCGTCTCCACCAGCAATCGCAACTTTGAAGGCCGTCAGGGCAAGGGCGGACGCACCTTCCTCGCCAGCCCGCTGACTGCCGCGGCCAGCGCCATCACCGGCGTGGTGACCGACGTGAGGACCCTCCTATGAAGCCCTTTACCAATTTCGAAAGCCGCATGGTGCCGCTGCCGCTGAACAACATCGATACCGATCAGATCATTCCGGCGCGCTTCCTCAAGACCACCAGCAAGCAGGGGCTCGACAAGCAGCTCTTCAACGATTGGCGCTACGATGCGGCGGGCAATCCGAATCCCGAGTTCATCATCAACAAGCCCGAATCGCAGGGTGTGCAGGTGCTGCTCGCCGGGGATAATTTCGGCTGCGGCAGTTCCCGCGAGCACGCTCCGTGGGCGCTCACGCAGTGGGGATTCCGCGCGGTGATTTCGACCAGCTTCGCCGATATTTTCAAGCAGAACTCGCTGAAGAATTCGCTGCTGCCGATCGAAGTAGCGGCGGATGTTCACGCCGAACTCTTCGCTGCACCCGCCGGCGCGACGGTCAAGATCGATCTGCCGAACCAGACGCTGACGACGCCTTCGGGCCGTGTGGTCACGTTCCCGGTGGACGAGTTCTCCAAGCACTGCCTCGTGAAGGGCGTGGACGAACTCGGCTACATTCTGGAGCAGTCCCCCGAAATCGCGGCGTATGAAGCGGCGCACCCCGCGCTGATTAACGCGCTGGCGTAAGGATCACAGTGCTCCGGGGCAGACGGGCGATTCCGTCCGGCTGCCTCGGAGTTTCACCTCCGGAAGTTTCCCTCCCCGCCATTACACTTTTTCCGCTTCGTCAGCCTCGCCGAAACGGCGCGGGCCGCACGGCCCCATCGCCTGGCGGAAGCGTTCGCGCTCTTCGGGCGTCAGGTGCGCCCAACCGCGCGCGAGTCGCGCTTTGCGCATCCGCGAACCCCAACCGCCCCCGTGTCCGCCGAACAGCAGGCGGCTCAGCACCAGCAGTCCCAGCGCCTGCCAGAAGCCGATCGCGGGCAGCCCGAGAATCGCCGGTAGCAACGCATTCCACAGGCCGGAGACTACCAGTCCCGCCACTCCCACTGCCACGATCCCAAACACCACCACGCGCACTCCCACAAACCTCATCTTCCTCATTTGGTTCTCCTCTTCAGACCCGCTTCTTCATAAATGTGCTGCAGTCGGCTGCGCAGGCGCTTCACCGCGTAATGCTTGCGCGAGAGTAAAGTGTTGACGCTGACCCCGGTTTCCGCCGAGATCTCGGCGAAGCTGCGGCCATCGATCTCGTGCGCCAGAAAGACCTCGCGCTGGCTGGCGGGCAGTTCCCCGAGCGCGGCTTCGATCTCCGCCAGCAGAATGCCGCGCGCGTAGAGCGCATCGGGACCGGCATCGGGCGAGGGCAGCAGATCTTCCAGAATCCGCCGCCCGCCATCCTCCACCACTTCCGGCTTCGCGCGGCGGAAGAGATCCGTGATGCGGTTCTTCGCCACCTGCATCATCCACGCGCCGGCATGGGCCACCGGCTGCATCAGGCGGTAGGCTTCCACCAGTTCGTAGAAGACGTCCTGGAGCAGGTCTTCGGCGTCGATTTCATCCGGCACGCGCCGCCGGATAAAGGCCAGCAGGCGGCGCTTTTCGCTCTCGAACGTCCACGAAAGGCGCTGATTCTGCTCGGCCCGGTCCTGCGTCATTGCCTGCACTTGATCCTCTCACCTGGGTAGACGAAATCGCCTGGGAAATATTGTACGTTGGCGCGGAATAATCTTCCGCCGGGTTTTGGCGTTCGGGCCGATAAGTAGGTTGCGATGTGGAAATGCCTTCTTGCTCTCGGACTCGCGGGGTTCTGCGCCGCGCAGACCGCGGCTCAATCCCGTAACTCGTTTACGAATCACGATATCGTGGTGCTGGCGAAGGCTGGTTTCAGCGAGGAGTTCATCGTCGATGCGATTGCCGGGGCGCGCACGCATTTCGAGACGGCGGCGGACGATCTGGCTGCGCTCGCCCGGGAAGGCATCGCGGAGAGCATCATCCGCGCGATGCTGAAACCGCCGGCGGTGGCCGCGGCGAAGCCGGCTGAGCCGCCGGTTGAGGATGATGTTCCGGCGCCGGGCGACAAACCCGCGCCCGCCAAAAAGACGAAGGCCAAACCGCTGCCGAAACCGGTGAAGCCCACGCCTGTCGAGTTGGCGATGGCGTCGCACACGCCCTACTTCGAATCGAGTTCTTCGCTCTTTGGACTCTCGAAGAAGCAGATTGGTGTGGGTGCGGCTGCCGGTGAAGACCGAAAAGTGGAGGCGCAACTCGGCGCCCTCTATCGGCAGGTGAAGGCGAGCCATCCATGAAGGTGCTGCTGCTACTGGCTCTTTGCTCTTGCCCCGTGCTCGCCGGTACGTCGCTCGAAATAGTCACCGCCGAATTGCCGTGGGCCATTCTGCACAGCGCCTATCATCTACCCATCGAGACCCGCACCGATCCTCGCTGCCCCGAAGCGGAGATCGTTTTCACTCTCGCCGCCGGGCGCTTGCCGGAAGGCCTGGAAATCGGATTGGACGGGATCCACGGCACGCCGCGCCAGCCGGGCACGTTCCGTTTCACGTTGCGCGCCGCCAACGGCTGCGCGCAGTCCACGCGCGCGCTGGCTCTGGTGGTGACCGGAAAGCCCATCCTACGGGTGGATTTCGAGGAACTCGTTTTCGCGCACCAGTCCGGTGTGCCCGATCCGCCCGCACGCAGCCTGCTGGTCTCCAGTTCGTGGCCGGAGCTTCCGTATGCGGTCAATAGCGGAGCCTGCCCGTGGCTCAAGTTCGCGCAGGCGGAAGGGCGAACGCCGCCCGCCGGATCCGCGCTGACCGCCGACGCGGTCTGGGTGCGTGTACTGCCGCACGATCTCACGCCCGGCAAGTACAGCTGCAATCTGGTGATCTCCACGTGGCGTGCGGCCAACGCACCCGTGGTGCGCGTGCGCCTCGAAGTGCTCGCGCCCCCTGTTGCGCCCCCTGTCGCGCCCGCTCTCACGGCGCCTCTCGCGGCGCCTGTCACGGCGCCAGTCACGCCAGGGCCGGTCTTATAGCTCTTCGTCGAAACAGACCGCGACTTTGCCGCACTTGCCGGGCGCCATCAGCGTATAGGCATCGGCTACGTTGTCGAGCGAAAACCGGTGCGTCACCAGATCCGCCGGATGCAGGTTCCAGCGCACCAGCCGCTCCACCAGTTCGTCCATCAGCCAGGTCGAGGTCACCCACGATCCATAGATCGTCTTCTGGTCGTGAATGATATCGGGCGAGGGATTGAATTCCACGCGGCCGCCTTCGCCGAGGAAGACGATCTTGCCCCACTTGCGGGTGGCGCGGATCGCGGTGGCGCGCGCCTGATCGTTGGCCGAGCAATCGACCGCGCGCTCCACGCCCATGCCGCCGGTGAGCCGCAGTACGTCCGCGACGTTTTCCGGACCGCTGGTGAGCACTTCGTCACAGAGTTTCAGATCGAGCGCGAGTTGCATGCGCTCCGGCACCACGTCGATGCCGATGATCTTACTCGCACCAAGCTTGCGGCAGAGCGCGCCCGTAGCCAGTCCCACCGGACCCAGCCCGGTAATCAGCACCGCGTCATTGCCGCTGATGCCGATCTTCTCCAGGCCTTCATAAACCGTGCCGAACCCGCAGGCGACCTGCGCGCCATCGGCGTAGGTCAACGCGTCCGG
>CAIRBY010000841.1 GCA_903876865.1 uncultured Acidobacteriia bacterium | reverse complement strand
TTTATGGCAGGACGTTGACGAGATCGGCCTGGTGGGCGAGGTCAAGCGAGCCGAAGACCTCAGTGGACTCGTTGGTCTGGGGCTGGGGGGTGGGCGTACCGGTGGCCGTCACAACGATGGACTGGTGTACCCACTCGGGCTCAAGGACAAGGTTGCGCTCGACCGAATCATTCATGCCGGCGAAGAAGACCGGGGAGTTGAGCTGGTGGAAGCTGGGCGCGGTGAGGATGAGGGCAAAGCGGCCGCGCTGGCCGGTGGAGAACTGGTAGCTGCCGTCGGCGCCGGAGATGGCGGTGGCGATGTATCTGCCGTCGACGGTGAGCACGATCGTGGCGCCGCGGACTGTGGCGCCCGTGATGTCAGTGACGGTGCCGCGGACGATGCCGGCGAAGGCAGCGGGCAGCGCGAGCAGCAAAAGGAGTGCGGGAAGGAAGTGCCGGAAGGGCAGGCGGTACAGGGACATTGTTCTCCTTTGGTCCCCCTCGGAACCAGAAGCGGGTGGTGGGCACCTGAGGACCGGTCTCCTGACTTGCGCCTTGCCCGGCCGCCTTCCCAGAGCGATTGACTCCAGTGGCTGATGGCCGGCTTCCCTTCCCTGCCGTAAAAGACGGGCGGGAGTCGGGGTGCGCTCACAGTTGCGGGGCAGTGGCGGAGTTTCACCGCCTTCCCGAACATCCTGGTGATTGCCGTGATGCGAGAGCCGCCGGAGGGGGTGCTGCCGGCAGCGCGAAAGACAAGGTGCGTCCGGAGTGCGGGCGCTTGTCCAGATTAGGGGGCTCCGGGTGGCAAGTCAAAAACACGGTGTGGATTTGTTGATGGGGTGGAAAGTTTGCGGGAGGGCGGGATTCGATTGCGCGGTGCTGGAGCGGTGCGCTATACACAGGGCTTATGACCTTACGAAAGCTTTCTATTGCTGTGGCTGGCTGTGCGCTGCTTCTCCTTCCCATGGGATGCATGGCACAAAGCGCAGATCAGGAATATGCCCGTGTGCAGGCGCGGCTGGCGACGGGGTGGAACACCTGGGATACGCAGAGCGTCACGACGCATGTGCTGCTGCCGGAGGCGCTGGCAATCCGGGTGGGGATTGAGAACCAGGCGACGGTGAACGCGAACGCGTTCCTGGCCACGGCCCTGATTGGACGCCAAGGCAAGGACGAGGAACGGGTGGTACCGGGACCGCACAGCTGGGACGGCAACTACTCCGACCTCACGCTGAACTGGCACGGGCGGTCGATGCGGATACAGAGCGCCCATGCGGGAGCCGATCTGGTGCTGCTGGTGACGCCGCTGCCCTCAGACAAGGAGAATCATCTGCCGGCAGAGGTGGTGTTTTCTGCCGGGATGCTGTGGAACCGGCCGGGGCGGGTGGAGAAAAACGCGGAGCGGATTACGGCGACGATCGCGGGGCGGGTGGTGCCTATCTTTTTGGCCGGGACGGATTCCCACGATCCGTATGTGCCGGTGACGGGGCCGTACTTTTCCGCAGAGCTGGCGGGGCCGGTGGGGCTGAGTACGGGCACGGCGCGGCCGCTGCAGGAGATTGAAGGGCTGATTGCGGCAGCCCGGGAGAAACAGCGGCTGGCAAGCGCGAAGAGCGAGAGCACGCAGGTGGACGCAGCGATTGAAACAGTGCTGGGCTGGGACACCATCTATGAGCCGGAGGGGAAACGCGTGATTTCGCCGGTCAGCCGGATATGGAGCGTGGGCTGGGGCGGCTATGTGCTGTTTGACTGGGACACGTACTTTGCTGCGACGCTCGCGGCGACGG
>CAIRBY010000840.1 GCA_903876865.1 uncultured Acidobacteriia bacterium | reverse complement strand
TGAAGACCCTGCAAGGCTGGTACGCCGAGGATACTGGCTTATGGAAGACCACGAACTGGTGGAACGCGGCCAACGCGGTCACTATGATCGTGAACTACTCAAAGCTGAGCGACACACCGGATTTCAAGGCTACCCTCTCCCACACGTTTGAACGGAACGCAAAGAAGAACTTCCTCAACGATTATTACGATGACGAAGGCTGGTGGGCGCTCGGTTGGGCCGGCGCCTATGAGTTGACCCACGAGCCACGCTACCTGGAAATGGCCGAGACGATCTTTGCCGACATGGCGGGCGGCTGGGACGACACCTGCGGCGGCGGCATCTGGTGGAAGAAGCCCAGGCAGTATAAGAATGCCATCGCCAACGAGCTATTCCTCGCCGTGGCCGCGAAACTGGCGAGCCTCACGCCAGACCCGCAGAAGCGGGCCACCTATCTGGACTGGGCACAGCGGGAATGGAAGTGGTTTGCCGCATCCGGCATGATCAACCCGGACAACCTGGTCAACGACGGATTGGATGCCACCTGCCACAATAACCACCGCACGACCTGGACCTACAATCAGGGCGTGATTCTGGGCGGCCTGAGCATGCTCTCGAAACTGGCCGGCGATCCGAAACCACTGGAGGCCGCGCAATCCATCGCTCTGGCGGCGATCGCGCGGCTCACGGACCTGGAGGGGATACTCCACGACCCGTGCGAACCGGCCCGGTGCGGCAATGATGCGCCGCAGTTCAAAGGCATCTTCGCGCGCAATCTGGCGGTGCTGCAAGCGGCGGCTCCGGTACCGGGCTTCCGGGCCTTTTTGAGAAGGAATGCCGAGAGTATCTGGAAGCACCGGGACGCGGAGGGCCGGTTCAGCCTGGTATGGTCCGGACCTGCCGCCGATGGAATGATTGCCGATCTGAAGACTGCCGCGACCCAGGTTTCCGCGCTCGACGCCCTGGTGGCAGCCGCCGAGGCGGAGGGCGCCGCAAGAAAGTAGGCGGGTCTTCCCGCAACT
Organism: uncultured Acidobacteriia bacterium; assembly: GCA_903876865.1. Classification (GTDB taxonomy): domain Bacteria; phylum Acidobacteriota; class Terriglobia; order Bryobacterales; family Bryobacteraceae; genus Solibacter. Next base: position 16,643 of record CAIRBY010000840.1, on the reverse strand, counting down.
GATTCCAGTACCGGTTCGGAGGGCACGATGATGACGATCCAGCGGCTTGGCGCCGCACTGCTGCTAACGATGATGGTGTCCGCGCAAACTGCGCCGGCGCCGGCGAATCTGGTGCTGGCGAATCTGGTGCTGGCGAACGACCGCCTGGAACTGACGATCCTGAGCACGGGTGGCACGCTTGGCAAGCTACTGCTGCGCGATGGGGAGCCGCTCAGTCCGCTGGCCGCGATGGGTCACTTTCTGGCGTTGGATGGCTTCGGCGCGCCCTCGGAACCGGAGCGCGCCGCGGGCATGCCGTTTCACGGCGAGGCTTCCAAACTGGCGATGAAGGTGATCTCAACGCAGAGTTCCGGGGCGGTGCGATCGCTGGTGCTTCAATCCACGCTGCCGCTGGCGCAAGAGACCCTCACCCGGAACATCGAGATGGTAGAGGGCGAAAACGTGGTCTACGTGACCAGCGATCTGGAGAGCGGGGTTGGCGTGGACCGTCCCATTGCCTGGGCCGAGCACGCCACGCTCGGCCCTCCCTTTCTGGAAAAGGGGAAGACCGTGGTGGATATGCCCGCCCTGAGTTGCCGCGTGCGGCCATTCAAGCCCGGGGCAATTCCGGGGCGACTGGCCTACGAGCGCGATTTTCAGTGGCCGCTGGCGCCCACCAAAGCCAACGGGACGGCCGACCTGCGACTGGTGCCGGAGGAAAACTACCTGGACCTGGCAAGTTGCCAGATGGATCCGCGGCGCACCCTCGCCTTCGTCACGGCGCTTCACCTGGACAGGCATCTGTTGTTCGGCTATGTGTTCCGGCGGCAGGATTATCCGTGGCTGATGAGTTGGATGAACTACACCGGCGATAACCGGGCGGCGCGCGGCATGGAGTTCTCCACGCAGCCATTCGACATCTCCCATCAGGAGACCGTGGCAATGAGCCCGCTCTTCGGCACGCCCACATTCCGCTGGCTGCCGGCCAAGGCAAAACTACAGACGCGCTGGCTGATGTTTTACACGAGGGTGCCCGAAGGCTTCACCCGCATCGACGATGTGGTGGTGGAGGCTGGAAAGATCACCATTGTGGATCGATCGGGGCGACGTCTGGTCCTAACGGCCTCGCGTGGATTGTAGGCGCGGAAACAAGCAAATATCCCTATATGCGACTCTCTCTCAGACTCACGCTCCTCGCCGGCTTGAGCGCGTTGCCGCTCTTCCCCGCCCCGGCGGAGAAAACGCTGGACTTCTATACGATCGATGTAGAGGGCGGCAAGTCCCTGCTGATGGTGACTCCCGCGGGGGAATCACTGCTGGTGGACGCGGGTTGGCCGGCCTCCGCCAACCGCGCAGCATCCACCGGGCGGATCCTCGCCGCACTGAGCGGCGCAGGTTTGAAACAGCTGGATTACCTGCTGATCTCGCACTTCGATATCGACCACCTGGGCGATGTACCCGCGCTGGCGGCGCGGTTTCCGATCCGCCACATCCTGGATCACGGGGAGCCCGCCGCCGCCGACCGGGACCGCTTCAATGCCTATGACGAAGTGCGCCGGAAGCTTGGCCACACCGTGCTCAGGCCGGGCGACAAGCTGCCGCTTAAGGGCGTGGATATCGAGGTGGTGACTTCGGCTGGGCAGCTTCTAAGCAAGCCGCTCAAGGGCGCGGGAGCGGCAAACCCGCTGTGCGCCACGCACCCGCAGGCAGCGGCGATTGAGCGGGACGTGGAGGACGACCAATCCATCGGCCTGTTGTTCCGGTTGGGCGAATTCCGCATGCTGGATCTGGCGGACCTGGAGGCGCACCTCAGCCACGAACTGGTCTGCCCTGCAAACCTGCTCGGCACAGTCGATGTGTACCACGTGAATGTGCACGGACAGTTCAAGGGTATGGCCGCGGAACTCGCGGGCGCGATCCGGCCAAGGGTCGCGATCGTGGGCAACGGCGCGCGCAAAGGCGGGGACCCCGCGACATGGCCGATCCTGCGCGCCACGGCGGGGCTGGAGGACATCTGGCAGGTCCACTACTCCGCCGCCGGCAGTGCGGATACGAACCCGCCGCCGAACTTCATCGCCAACCTGGAGCAATCCGATAGGACGCTTCCCGGCGATGAGTTCGCGATGATCAAACTCTCCGTTCAAGCCGATGGAACCTATACCGTGAGTAACACTCGGAACGGCTTCGCCAGGTCTTATCGCGCCGGGATGGCCGGCGGGAGAATCAAGCCGTAGCGCGGGACACCGGCGGAGTGTCGTTAACGTAATCATCGCTATAGTAATGCATGGCGAACCCGATGAATCCACTTCCTGCCTCAGCCGCCGCACATCCCCCGATCCCGCACTGGACCCGGAGAGTCTCCCATGGCCGATGAGTTGATCCACAAGCCGAAGCTCGATCCGGCGGCTTCCCGATTCGCCCTCAAAATCAGGCGCTCGAAGATCCACCGTTACGGCGTCTTTGCCATGGAAGACATACCCAGGCGGGCCAGGGTCATTGAATACACGGGAGAGCGGATCAGCCGGCGCGAGATCAGTCGCCGCCTGGAAGGGGAGTTCACGTATATCTTCCTGCTGGATTCTTACTGGGGCATCGATGGCGCGGTGCAAGGTTCCGGGGCGGAGATCATCAATCATTCGTGCGAGCCGAATCTCGAGGCCGATATCGTGAAGGGCCGCCGGATCTATTACGTCTCGCTGCGAGAGATCAAGGCCGGGGAAGAGCTGACCGTAGACTACTCGTTCGATAGCAAGCAGGATCCGCACCCGTGCCATTGCAGGGCGAAGACCTGCCGCGGCGATATGAGAACGGGAGCGGAGAGAAAGAGGAAGTAGCTCTCGGGACGAAGAAACTGCTACGAACCTGGTGTGCTCAGTTTTCCGTGGGCAGCGGATGCACGGAATCGACTACGAAAATCCGGGCCGCTGCCCGCGTGGAAGAAACCAGCTTCAAACCAAGTTGCGCTTGCAGCGCGTCGAACAGTCCAGGGGCAGCCGCATCCGCGGACCTCGAGTCCCCTCCCGATGCCGCACCCGGACCGCCATGGTCATGGCCGGCGCCCCCAAAGGCGCCATCGGTGTGACTGCCGGAGTCTGCGGTACTGCCGGACCAATTGAGCGCGATGTCGTACTTACCACGCAGGCCGGTCTGATCTTCCACCGGTAAGCTGATCTGGTCAGAGAGCATCTGAGCCAGTTCGGCGGTGGTCTGATGGTCGCGCCGGAAGGAGGAGTTCCCGTTGAAACTCACCGGACCGCTGTGCGCGTGGGCCTCCCCTTGCCCGAAACGGTTCGGCGCGCCGCTCCCGTTCCAGCTGTGGCCATTCGCGTCCCCGGCCGCGGCCGGAGCAGCGCTGTCCGAGGACTCCTTGAGTTTCGAGCCCTTGGCCGCGATCACCAGATTGTAGCCGCGCATTTCCTTCTGTGTGAAGTGGAAGGTGAGGGCGAAGCGGTCCCGCAGAAGATTCTGCAGCATCGCCTGAAACTCCTCGCGGGTCGTCCCAGCCGGAACTCGAGCCATTACGTCGAAGGTGTTGCCGGCCAGAGCGGTTCTGCCCGGGAACTGATAGTTCTTGAGTTCGAAGGCCTTGACGATCAGGGTAGCGAGAGTGCAGTTGGAACAACGGAACATACCCGGGTCGCTCGTGCCAGGCCCGCCGCTACTGGCGTCCGAGGCCATGTGGAAGCCGGCCTGCGGCGGATTGAGGCGGATGGAGGCGGCCTCGAATTCGACCTTCCCGCGCGCGCCCGGCGTCTGTCCGTACAACGCCGCCTGTCCGTACAACGCGCCCAGCAGTGCCGGCGCGACCATTGCGATCCTAGATGTCCAGTTCACGTTGAGGTAGTTTATCACGGCCAACTGCCGCGTGGGCACCCCGCCTGCTCCCTATCTCAGGGCACCTGTTATCCGTCAAAGTAAACAGAGCTGACAATTCGCGCTGACAAGGTTCCGGGCGAGTCGTCTCTCCCGATTTCACCACCCGGACCGGCACCCGCGCGCCGCGTCACGCCTGAGAGGTGGGCGCGCGGTAAGGGTGTATGCTCGAGGTTGAGAATGCGAATTTCCCGCCTAGACTTGGCCGGTGTGTTACTCATCGGATCCATCGCCACGCTGCACTGCTCAGCCTGGTCGAATCACCCACCCGATGTGGACCCGATCAACTTCCAGACGGCACTCCGCTCGTGGGACGTCACGGCGGATTCCCCCCACCCGCCCGGCTACCCGCTCTTCGTCTGGCTGGCTCGCGGCGCGGCTCATCTGGTGGGCGCCGGAGACGCCTACCAACTGGTGAACCTGGCCCTGCTGTTGGGAACGGCGCTCTGCCTGTATCTGGTGTTTCGTCACACGGCCCGTCCGGAGATCGGGTTCTGCGCGGCCGCGCTGCTGCTGACGCACCCGCTGGCCTGGGCAGCGACGGTGATCGCGGAGTCCTACATTTCCGACGCCTTCCTGACGTGTGCCGCGCTCGCCTGCGTGTTTCTGCTGTGGAATCGGCCGTGGGCGATGGTCGCAGGTCTCGCGGTCACGTTCTTCCTGCTGGGGCTGTTTCGCCCGGTAAGTTGTTTCCTGGTCCTGCCCCTCGTCGCGGGCGCAGTCCTTCTCGCGGGCGAAGTGCGGAGGCCGTGGCTGGCGGGGAAAGCCTGCCTGGCGGCAATGGGATCGGCCATTCTGGCTTACGGGCTGACGGCATGGATGGCCGGCGGTCTTGCCATCTACCGTGCCGCCTCCGCCCGTGTGATGGGGGGCGCCGTCCGCGGTTCCTCGGTATTCGCCGGAGCGCCGCTCGCCGCGCACGTCGCGATGGCGGGAAGGCTGGTTGGCTGGAATCTTCTGCTGGCCGCGCCGATGCTGGTGCTTGCGGCACTCTGCCTGATGTTGCGGGGCCGCGGTCTGTGGGCCCCACGCCTCGCGAAGCCGCTTGCGATCGGGCTGCTCTGGTGGGCGCCGCCATTCGCATTCTATGCGTTGGTCTATTACCTGAAACCGACCTATCAGTTGATCTACCTTCCGGCGCTGCTGATTGCCGCCGCCTGGGCGATTCAGGAAGGCCTGCCGGGATGGGGACGACCGGCGCGCTGGCTCTTGACCGGTTGCCTGGCGGCCGCTCAACTGGCCTTCTTCTTCCTGGCCCCGCCCTCGCTGCCGCCCCAGCTGTTCCGCCTGACGCACGGCTATTTCGCCCGTCAGGATGCGGCCTGGGAGGAATTGCTGCGCGACCTGGCACCCCTGCGGCGCCCGGGAACGCTGCTGGTTTGGGTCGAACATCCGAGCCTGGAACTGTACGCGCTTCGCCTGCTGGATTGGCCCGAGCCCTCCGCCGTGCCCGACCCCGAACGGCGCAAACTGCTCTACCTCAAACCCTCGCGGATGGCCTGGCTCCCGGTCACTGAGGAAAGCACGACGGTGAGCGGCCGCTATGACAGCGCGGCACTGATCGCCGCTGAAAACGGTCACGCCCGCGTGAAACTGGTCCGCTTCGACCAGGCCGAAACACGCCAGGCGGCGGCATTGCTGGCACTGGCTGCGCACTGAGCGGCCCCCGCATCGAGTTGCGGGTAACGGACATTCCCGGTTCCGGCGCTGCAATTGCGCAAACGGCAAACTTGGCCAGAGCCCCCGCCAACCGGTGGCGCCCTGTATCCTAACTAACATGAACCGCCGCACGTTCCTTCACCTCTCCGCGGCCGCGGCCGTCACCCGCGGCTCGTTCGCCGCCCCCGCCCCGGGCACCAAACGCGAGCGGATGCTCGGCTGGCTGGCCGGACAGGCCACTCCGAACTACACCCCCGCAGCCTTCTTCCTGCACTTCGGCGAAGGCTACAAGAACGGACCCGCCGCCGCCAAACGCCACCTGGAGTATTTCCGCCAGACCGACATGGATTTTCTCAAGATCCAGTTCGAGCAGCTTTACACCCACCAGGAGTTTCTGCAGAAGCCGGCCGATTGGTCGAAGCTCAAATTCGCCGGGCTCGATTTCTACGAACCGCTGCTCCAGACCGTGCGGGAGTTGGTCAAGGCGGAAAAGAAGAACTCGCTCATCCTGATGACGCTCTATTCCCCGTTCATGTGCGCGGGCCACTGCGCCACCTCGCCGGTGCTGCTGCGGCATTTGGAGGAGAACCCGGAAGCCGTGAAGAAAGGCCTGGAGATTCTCACCGAAAGCCAACTCCTGTTCGTGCGCGCCTGCATCAAAGAGGGCATCGACGGCTTCTACGCCTCGACCCAGGGCTCCGAAGCCAAGCGCTTCAGTTCCCCCGCCATCTTCAACAAGTACATCAAGCCCTACGACCTGGTTTCGATGAAGGAGGTCGCCTCCGCCTGCCCCTTCAACATTCTCCACGTCTGCGATTACGTGGCGCCCTACGCCAACTATGACGCCGTCTATGACTATCCCGGCCATGTGATCAACTGCAACGTCAAGCTCACCGACCACAGCATCACCGGGCAGGAAATCACCAAGCTGTTCAAGCGGCCCTTCATGGGCGGCATGGATCGCCACGGCATCATCGCCACCGGAACGCCCGCGCAGGTGGAAGCCGAGATCCGGCGGGTGGTGAAGAGCGCCCCGCGTCCGTTCATTCTCGGCGCCGATTGCACGGTGGAAGCCAACACCGGTTGGGACCGCCTGAAACACGCGATCTCCGTGGCCCATCAGGTGGGGGCGTAAGCAGCCGCGATTCGCGCTCAGCCGCTCACTCGATTGGCTTGGCGCAGGTGAAATTCGCCGTGTCGTCGATGCTGCCCGTGCCCTTGTATCGCGCCGTCAGCGGATACGGGCACAGCGGCCGCGTGCGCACCACCTTGCCCTCGGCCACGCGCCGCGCCTCGATCCGCACCGGCGCCGTGCCGGCTTCGACCCACTTCACCACCGGAGTCGTCATGTCGAACTGGCTGGTACCGACGCCTCCTCCGCAATGGAACATTCCCGGGACCATGAAGAGGCGGAAAAATTCGTCCGTGGATGGCCCCATCGTATCGACAACCTGTTCGTAATACTCCACGCCCACCTTCGCGTTGAGTTGCGGATCGGCCCAGCCGAAGTACATCAGCAGCTTGCCTCCGTGTTTCCGGAAGGCCGAGAGATCGGGATCGGTGGCGTCCAGCACCTGGTGCAGTTCCTCCAGCCGCGGCGGGTCCTTGTCGATATCGAACTGGCGAAAGACGCGCGCCGCGTCCATTTCACCGCCGGCGCTTTTCACCCACGGCACCATGTACTTCTGGAAATTGAAACCGTAAGACGCCCAGGTTCCGCTGCCATTTTCCGCGGGTATCGCCTGCCCGATCCAGCCGCTCTGTCCGTTGGGTCCGGCCACCTCCGCACCCACCGGCCAACCCGGGAAGTAGCGTTTTCCGTTGCTCATCACATCGCCGTAAATGCGCTCCAGAGCGGCAATCTGATTGGCGGTAAAGCAGTCCGCTTTGTCGCTGCCGGCGGCGCAGCGCGGCAGGTCGCGCGCAGGCTTGAACTCGCAGCGGCGCGGATCGTCGATCAGCCCATCCTTCAAACCGTCCCTGGCGTCACACTGCTCGTACACCTTTGCCGCCAGCACTCCGAGCTTCGACGCGGGAAACGGGTTCGCGTTCAAGCCCTGCATCCAGTACGCGCGGGAGAGATGCGTGCCGGTCTGGAAGAGCCCGGGCGCGCCGACAATGATGCCGTCGAAATCCTCCGGGAAGCGCTGCGCGATCGTGAGCCCCTGCCGTCCGCCCTGCGAGCAGCCTTCGTAATACGATTTCTCCGGCGCAGCCCCGTAATAAATGCGGGCCAGCATCTTCGCCGTCTCCGCGGTCACGTGCAGGGAGCGGAATCCGTAGTCCATCAGCTTCTGCCGGTTGAGCGCAAAACTCGCGCCCGGTTCCAGCGCCGCCGAGTGGCCGGTATCGGTAGCCGCGGTTACAAACCCGGCCTTCAGCCCCTTGGCGCGGCTCGAGACGCGCCCCGAGGAATCGAACGCTTCCCCCGCCCAGCCGCCATTGCCGAACATGTAGAGGCGCCCGTTCCACGCCGAGGGTAAGTTCACTTCCATGTTGAGCTCAGGCGTCGCCATCACGCTCACGCGGCAATGCTCCGGCACACCCGCGGCCGCGGGAATCAACGTCGAGCCAATCACCGAAAGGTCCACGCTGGTGAGAGAGAGCAGTTGTTTGCACGCGCCCACCGGCTTGCGGGCGGCAGCGTCCGCGGTTAGCCCGCCGAACGGGCCGGGCTGCTGACTGTACATCGCTCCCGCACTCAACAGCGTCACCAGAAGTAGCCGCCTCATTGATTCCACCCTTCGCACCTCCCACTTTCGGAGTTGATTGTAGCGCGGCGCAGACTCCCGGCGACCCTCACCAGACTCAGCCCGCGACCGATTTCTGCAACGAATTTCGGTCCAACGCATCGGATATACTGAAGGTGCTGTATGACTTCGGCGGAATTTCTCGATTGCACAAATCTGGCGAGCGGCTCGGTCATCGATGTGGAGACCAAGAGCCGGCACTACCGCATCGAATGCCACGGCGGTAGTTCCATCACCATCTCCGGCCACCCCGAGTATTGCCCCGAACCCGTTTCCGCCCGTCTGCAAGGCGCAATCGATCCCGAAGGCGTCCTCGAATACGGCCTGATCGGAAAAGGCATGCGCTTCCGCTTCCTGCTGGGGGATCATAAGCCCGTGACCACCACCCGCGTCGTGCGCCTTCGCGTCGAACGCGCACAACCCGCGCCCGGTTCTTCCAACAGCGTCCACTAGCCGCACAGCCGTTGTACTATGAACGTGCGATGAGCTTACGCGCGTCCCTTTCCCTGCTGCTTGCTCTCTCCGCCTGCACACTTTCCGCGGCGGACCCCGTGGACCATCTCGTGGATCGACTGACCTTTCACGGCAAGTCCGGCCCCGGCAAAGGCAAACACGTGGTCCTCGTCAGTGGAGACGAAGAGTACCGCTCCGAACAGGCGCTTCCCCAACTCGCCCGCATCCTCTCCCAGCGCCACGGCTTCGAATGCACCGTCCTCTTCGCCATCGATCCGAAGGACGGAACCATCGACCCCAACCGCAACGACAACATTCCGGGACTGGAAACCCTGGCCTCCGCCGATCTCCTCATTCTCTTCACACGCTTCCGCAATCTCCCCGATGCCCAGATGAAGTATCTGGTCGATTACATTGAATCCGGCCGCCCAATCGTCGGCATGCGCACCGCCACCCACGCCTTCGACCTGAAATCCAGCACCACCTACCAGCGCTATAGCTGGAACAGCAAAGAGTGGGATGGCGGCTTCGGCCGGCACGTGCTGGGCGAGACCTGGATCAACCACCATGGGCGCCACGCGATCCAAAGCACGCGCGGCATCTTCGCCGCCGGGCAGGCCGCGCACCCCATTCTGCGCGGCATTGCCGACGCTGCCATCTGGGTTCCGAGCGATGTGTACACGGTGCGCCTCTCCCCGCCCGAGGACATCCAACCGCTCGTGCTCGGGCAGGTCCTCACCGGCATGAACGCCACCGATCCGCCGCTCCCCGGAAAGCAGAATGACCCCATGATGCCGGTCGCGTGGACGCGCACCTACACCGGCGCTGCGGGCAAGCCGGCCCGGGTCTTCACCACCACCATGGGCTCCGCGCAGGATCTGCTCAACGCGCCCTTCCGCCGCCTGATGGTGAACGCCTGCTATTGGGCACTCGGCCTGGAAAAACGCATCTCGCCGCGATCCAACGTCGATCTCATCGGACCCTACACGCCGCTGCCGTTCAAATTCAATGGCGCGGCGAAAGGCGTTAAGCCTGCGGACCTCCTGCTGCCCCGCTGATCCTGCTCACAACCCAAAACACAGGATGTTCGGCCCCGCGGCTACCGCCACGTACTGCTTCCCCTGATACTCGAACGTCATGGGCGATGCCTTCATGCGCGTGTTGGTTTCAAAGTGCCAGAGTGTCTTGCCGTCGCGCTCGTCCACCGCATCGAACCCGCCGTTCGGCTTGCCGTAGAAGACCACGCCGCCCGCTGTTGCCACAACGCCGCTCCACGTCTTCGCCTTCGCCGCATCCGGTTGCGGCACCTCCCACACAATCTTCCCCGTCTCGATGTTCAGCGCGCGCAGGTACCGCTGCCCGGTCTGATCCGGATACCCGGTGGGGCTCCCGGTGCATTCCTCCAGCGCCAGAAAGTAGAACAGCCGGGTCGCCGGACTGAATGCCGCCGAACTCCAGTTGGCCGCATCGCTCGGGCAGCCCCGTGGCGCCACCACCACCGGCTTGCCATCTGCTCCGATGCCCGTGGCCCAATCCACGCGCCGCAGGAAGGGCGTAGTCAGCAGACGCTCGCCCGTGGTCCGGTCCATCACGTAGAAGAACCCGTTGCGATCCGCATGCAGCAGCAGTTTGCGGGGCGTGCCGCGATAGGTCGCATCCACCAGCACCGGAGGCTCCGTCGCGTCGCGATCCTTCACGTCGTGCGGCGTGAACTGGTAGTGCCACTTCAAATCGCCCGTATGCGGATTGAGCGCCAGAATGCAGTTCGTGTAGTGATTGTCTCCGCCCCGATCGCGATCGTCGCCATCCGGCCATGGATTCCCCGTCGGCCAATAGAGCGTATCCGTCGAGGCGTCGTACGAGCCGGTCAGCCACGTCGATCCGCCTCCGCGCAGAGGTTCGCTGCCGGTCCACGTTTCCGACCCGGCCTCGCCCCTTCGCGGGACCGTCCAATGCCGCCACACCAGTTCGCCCGTCGCCGCCTTATAGCACGCGAGGAAGCCGCGCATGCCGCCGTCCGCACCTGCCATGCCTGCAATCACGGTATCGCCCACCACCAGCGGAGCCATCGTTCCGCCGTAATGGGTCACGCCGTATTCCGGCCGCTCCTCCGGCATGGTGGTCTCCCAGATCAGCTCCCCCGTGGCACGGCTCAAGGCCAACAGGTGGGCGTTGTCCGTCTGATAGAAGACCTTGTCCTCGCGCAGCGCCACGCCGCGATTCGTGCCCAGCACCGCGTCGCCATCCAACCCGCGCGTCTGCGGACGGGAGTACTTCCAGATCTGGTTTCCCGTGACCGCGTCGATCGCGTACACCTGATTGGGACCGGTGACATACATCACGCCGTCCGCCTCAAGCGGCGTCACTTCAAGGCCATAGTAGGGAATCGGGAAGACCCACTTCAGCCGCAGCGCGCCCACATTGGCCGTCGTGATCTGTTTCAGATCGCTGTACCGGTTGGCGCTGTCTTTGCCATTGTAAGTGGGCCAGTCCCCTGCTGCGGGCTTGCCCCAGGTCACGCGCTTCCCGGCGGCGGGCGCTACCGTCGCGCCCGCGTTCAGCCCGCGCACGTATGCCGCGACTGCGTCCAATTCCTCGGCCGGCAAGTCAAAGGCGGGCATCCCCGAATCCGGGAAGCCCTGCTGAACGGTGGCCCGCACCTGCGCCACGCCCTTGCCGCTCAGCCGGGGATTGCCTTCCAACCCCGGACCCTTGCCGCTCCCCCGCGCATCGTTCCCGTGGCACCCCGCGCAACGGTCCCGATAGACCTTCTTCCCATCCGCGCCGGACAGCACCGGCAGCAAGAGAAACGCAATCAACGCAGTTTTCAACATCGCCCCCTCAGAAGAAAAACAATGGGCCCCAGATGAACACAGATAAGACAAGAAGAATGCGCGGATTGGGTTTATCCGTGTTCATCTGTGGCTGATTACATCTTGGGTTTCGGCGGACTGATCATGATGTGCGCGCCCGCCGTGCCCGGCGCCATCAGCCACGGGGCGCTCTCGGTCGATTTGGTGCTGAGGCCAGTGGATTGCGGCGTCGCAAACGGAACATAGATCACCCAGCGCAGGTACGAGTTCTCCACCTTCCCCGTGGCAGCGTCGAAGCTCGTCCCCGTCAGCACGTAGAGTGTACGCGGCTCCTTGGACATCGCAAGTTTGCCGTCTTCGATCTCCTTGAAGCGAACGTCCGTGCGCTTGGCCCCGGTCACGCCCTGCGCCGTCAACTCCCTGCCCCGCGCCATGAACGGCTCCAGGTCCTTGTGATAGCAGGCCACGTTGAACGTCTTCGCCGCCGGGTCGGTCGCCAGGCAGACCATCTCGTTCTTGCCCTCGCGCAGCCAGACGCGCTTGCCCTGCGCGTCATAGCCGTAAACAGCCGCGCCCTCCCGCAATTCGGCCGGAGCCGCCAGCACCGCCGCGGCGATCTGCACGGGCGCGGGAGGAATCTCCGCCGCCGCTGCCACCGCCGCCGCTGCCATCAATGCAACTGCAATCGTGATTTTCATCGCATCCCCTTACTCATCTCCCGAACCGCGCGAGCGCGTCGACTTTGCCTCGCGCCGCGCCGCTATCGATCGACACCACCCCGAGCGCCATGCCTTCCAGGAACGTCTCCACCTGACCCGCCACCACCAGCGCCGCGGCCGCATTCACCAGCACGATATCGCGCTGCGGACCGCGCATTCCTGCCAGCACCGCATCGGCGATCTCCAGATTCACCTGCCGGTCCCCGCCCACCAGCACCTCCGGCGTCGCCTGATGCACCGCGAAATCCTCGGGTTCGAGCACACGCTCCGTCACCCTGCCCTCGCGGATCTCCCACGCCAGCGTTTGTCCTGTGGTGGTAATCTCGTCCAGGCCATCGGAGCCGTGCACCACGAAGCCGCGTTCCAGCCCCAGTTCCGCACTTGCCCCCGCCATCAGCGCCGCCGCCTTGGCCGAAGGCGCGCCGATCAGTTGCGCCGTCGCACCCGCCGGGTTCGTCAGCGGGCCAAGCAGGTTGAAGACGGTCCGCACCTGCAATTGCCGCCGCACCGCCTGCGCATGGCGCATCGCCGTGTGCACCGCCGGGGCAAAGAGAAAGCCGATCCCCACTTCGCGGATCGCCCGGCCCGTCTCTTCCGGCGTCAGGTCGATCGCAATCCCCCAGGCCTCCAGCAGGTCCGCGCTGCCGCACTTGCTGGAAATCGAACGGTTGCCGTGCTTGGCCACATGCACGCCGGCGCCCGCCACCACAAAGGCCGCCACCGTGGAGATGTTGAAGGTGCTGGCGCCATCGCCGCCCGTGCCGCAGGTATCCAGCAGGGTGGAACCCGGAATCCCGGCATCCACCGGAACCGCCATCTGCCGCATCGCGCGCGCGAAGCCGGTCAGTTCCTCTACCGTCTCGCCCTTCATTTTCAGCGCAATCAGAAAGCCCGCAATCAACGCCTCACCAGCCTCGCCGCGCAGAATCAGCTGCATCGCGGCTTCGGCCTCCGCGGCCCCCAGATTCTGTTGGTCTGTCAATCGGGTTAAGTAAGGGAGAAGCGACATGATATTATGAGTTTTCTGTAGCCTAACACAAGCGATTCCATGAAAATTCACGAGTATCAGGCAAAGGCCATCCTGGCCCAGTATAAAGTCCCCGTGCCGCGCGGACAGGTCGCGTTCACGGTTGAAGAAGCCGAAGCCGCTGCCAAGTCTCTCGGCGGCAGTGTGGTCGTCAAGGCCCAGATCCACGCCGGCGGGCGTGGCAAGGGCGGTGGCGTCAAAGTGGCCAAGGATGCCGCCGAAGCCGTCGTGCTCGCGGGCAAGATCCTCGGCATGACGCTCGTCACCCACCAGACCGGCCCCGAAGGCCGCCTGGTGCAGCGCCTGCTGATCGAAGAAACGCTGCCGATCGAGCGCGAACTCTACCTCGGCATCGTGCTCGATCGAGTTCAGGGCAAGCCCGTCTTCATGGCCTCCGCCGCCGGCGGCATGGATATCGAAGACGTGGCCGCCAAGACCCCCGAGCTGATCCTCAAAGAGACGCTCGAGTTCCCCGGCCTCAGCCCCTATCAGGCACGCAAGCTCGCCTTCGGTATCGGCATCCCGGCCGCCAGCATCTCCGGCGCCGTGGCCGCTATGACCGCGCTCTCCCGCGCCTATTTCGCGACGGACGCGACCATCGCCGAAATCAACCCGTTCATCCTCACCGCGGATGGCCGCTCGGTCGCGCTCGATTGCAAAATGACCTTCGATGACAACGCGCTCTTCCGCCACAAAGACCTGGCCGAACTGCGCGACCTCAACGAAGAGGATCCGCTCGAAGTCGAAGCCAGCAAGTACGGCCTCAACTACATCAAGCTCGATGGCACGGTCGGCTGCATGGTCAACGGCGCAGGCCTTGCCATGGCCACCATGGACATCATCAAGTATGCCGGCGGCAGCCCCGCCAACTTCCTCGATGTCGGCGGCGGCGCCAATGCCGAGCAGGTGAAGAACGCCTTCCGCATCCTCCTCAGCGACCACAGCGTCTCCGCCGTGCTCATCAACATCTTCGGCGGCATCCTGCGCTGCGATACGCTCGCTACGGGCGTTGTGGCCGCGGCGCGCGACCTCAACATTCAGGTGCCCATCGTGGTCCGCATGGAAGGCACCAACGTCGAACTGGGCCGGCAGATTCTGCTCGATTCCGGCCTCAATTTCACCGTCGGCGCCGATATGTTGGATGCCGCTCAAAAAGTTGTCAAGCTGGCTGCACACTAAGGAATAGAATGAGCGTACTCGTCGATCAAAATACCCGCCTCATCGTCCAGGGTTTCACGGGCAAGGAAGGCACTTTCCATTCGCAGCAGGCCCTCGCCTATGGCACCAAGGTAGTGGGCGGCGTGGTCCCCGGAAAAGGCGGCACCACCCATCTGGATATCCCCGTCTTCGATACGGTGGAACAGGCTGTCAAAGCCACCGGCGCCAATGCCAGCGTGATCTTCGTCCCGCCGCCCTTCGCCGCCGACGCCATCATGGAAGCCGCCGATGCGGCGCTCCCGCTGGTGGTCTGCATCACCGAAGGCATCCCCACTCTGGACATGGTCAAGGCGTGGGAGTTCCTGCAGGGCAAGAGCACCCGCCTCATCGGGCCCAACTGCCCCGGCATCATCTCCCCCGGCAAGTGCAAAATCGGCATCATGCCGGCTTCGATCCATCTCCCCGGACACGTGGGCGTCGTCTCCCGTTCCGGCACCCTGACTTATGAAGCGGTCGGCCAGTTGACCAAACTCGGCATCGGCCAATCCACCTGCATCGGCATCGGCGGCGACCCGATTATCGGCACCAACTTTGTGGATGCCCTGAAACTCTTCAACGAAGACCCCGATACCCACGCCATCATCATGATCGGCGAAATCGGCGGCAACGCGGAAGAGACCGCTGCGGCCTACATCAAGGCCAACGTGAAGAAGCCTGTCGTCGGTTTCGTGGCCGGACAGACCGCGCCCCCCGGACGCCGCATGGGCCATGCCGGAGCCATCATCGCCGGCGGCAGCGGCAAAGCCAGTGACAAAATCAAGGCCATGGAAGATGCGGGCATCACCGTATGCCCCACTCCGGCCGATCTAGGAAAGAAAGTTCAATCCCGTCTATGAGTGTCGAACGTACGTTTTCCATCATTAAGTCCGATGCGGTTGCCGCAGGGCAGTCCGGCGAGATCCTCGCCATCATCCAGAAGGCCGGTTTCAAAATCATCGGCCTGCGCATGACACGCCTCGCCGAAATCGAGGCGCAGAACTTCTACGGCGTCCACAAAGAGCGCCCCTTCTTCGGCGGTCTGGTGAAGTTCATGACCGAAGGCCCCATCATCGTGATGGCCCTCGAGCGTGAAGATGCCGTGAAGGGCCTGCGCGAAGTCATGGGCGCCACCAACCCGGCCAATGCCGCCGAAGGCACCATCCGCAAGCTGTTCGCCGCCAACATCGAACGCAACTGCATTCACGGTTCGGATGCTCCGGAGACGGCAGCGGTCGAACTGGCGTTCTTTTTCCGCAGTTCTGAACTGCTGTAAGTTCGGGCAGGAAACCCGCGCCCGCGCGGGAAGCGATCGAGAGGGACAGGCCACGGTTTTCCGTGGCCTGTCTTTTTTTTGTGCGCTGGTTAGAGAATCTCGAAATCCGCCGTGCGGATCGCGAAGTTCCCCGCCGAATCCATCGCCTTCAATTCCATCCGGTACGTCCCCGGCTTCAGCGTTTCCAGCGGCAACCGCAGGCCGATCGGCACCACCGGACTTCCGGGGTGAATGAAGTTATCGACCGCCACGGCGCCCGTATCCTGCTTCACTTCATTCGTCGCCGCATCCAGGAAGCGCATCGAAACCACCAGGCTCAATTTCGAGTCCCCGGGCTTCGGCTCCACGCCGTAGAGCGGATCATACACCTCGGCATACACCGCCACTTTCTCCGCCGACTTGAACCGGCTCACACCCGTGGGAGTGAACTGATACGCGCCCGCCACCAGCGGCGCGCGCCCCTCCAACAGCAGGGAATCCATGCTCGAGTCGGTTTCGCTCGTCTTCCCGAACTGCTGGCTGAACGCAGCCGCGGAGACCGCGAAATCCTTGCCGTCGTACGCGTTGATCACGAGCGGCGCGCTAATCTTCCCGAAGGCGTCGCTGCCGCTATCGAAGACCACCTTCAGGTTGTACGAGCCGCTGCCGATATCGAACTGATTCTCGTAATGCAGGGGCTTGTCCTTGAACGCCTGCACCTCTTTCTGCGATTCGAAATCCAGTTTCACCGCGTCGCTGAACCGCGCCGCCACCGTACCATCCTGCTTGTAGGCAATCCCCAGCACGTTGATGGTGGAATGCTGTTTGCCCTTCACCTTCTCGAACTTCAGGGTCGCCGTCGGAATCTCCATCGCCACGGCCACACGCGCGGTATTCGCCCCCGTGTAGAAGAACGGTGCG
>CAIRBY010000839.1 GCA_903876865.1 uncultured Acidobacteriia bacterium | reverse complement strand
TTCAACGGCCAGGTCGTCACCCTCGCTTCCAACGCCTGGACCATCACCGAAAATCTCAAGACCGCCGATCTCGTGGTCGGCGCGGTCCTGATCCCCGGCGCCAGCGCACCGCGCCTGGTACGCCGCGAGATGATCGCGAAGATGAAGCCCGGTTCGGTCGTGGTGGATGTCGCCATCGATCAGGGCGGCTGCTTTGAAACGTCGCACGCCACTACGCACACGGACCCCATCTACTTCGTCGATGGCGTGCTCCACTACTGCGTCTCCAACATGCCCGCCGCGGTGCCGCACACTTCGACCCTCGGCCTGACCAACGCGACCTTCCCCTATCTGTTGGAGTTGGCGAATCACGGCCTCGAAGTCGCCTGCCAGCGCCACGCCGGATTGCGCGAAGGCGTCAACACCTACAAAGGGTTCGTCACCTATAAAGGCGTCGCCGACTCGCAAAACCGCGAATCCCGCACCATGGCCGAAGTCGCGTAACGTAGGGCAGGCGTTTCCGCCTGCCAACCTCTGCATCCGGCGCTATGATGTAGCGATGACCGCACCAGGTTATGCGTGTGTTCTCCTCGCCGCGATGGCCCTTCGCTTGGCCCACGCTCAGTCCGCGTTCGAAGTGGCGTCCGTAAAACAGACGCCCCAGTCTGCCCTCGGCTTCACCAAGCTCAGCCAACCCGGCGAACTCCGCTTCACCGCCAGCAACGTCACCCTCGAACTCCTCACCGAACTCGCCTTCGGCGTAGAAGACCGTCAGATCCAAAGCGCCCCCGGTTGGATGGTCACAGACCACTACGACGTCGTCGCCAAGGCCGATCGCAACATCACCCCCGCCGAACGCACTCAAATGGTCCAGACGCTGCTCGAAGCGCGCTTCCAACTCGCCAGCCACCAGGAAACCAAAGAGACCGCCGGCTTCGCCCTCGTCCCTGCCAATCCGCCCCCCAGCCTCATCCGCTCCCAGGGCAAACTCGTCGTCTTTCAAAGCCAGTCGATCTTTGCACTCGCATCCTACCTCTCCCAAATTCTCCAGGTGCCCGTGGTGGACTACTCCCGCATTCGCGGCACCTACGATTTCACGCTCGACACCGATCGCTCTCCCGGCGAACCGTTCCCCGACCGCCTCCGCTCCGCCGTGGAAGACTTCGGCTTCCGCTTCGAGTCGCAAAAACTCCCCGTCCAGAGCACCGTCATCGACCACGCCGAGCGCCCCACCGAAAACTGACCCGCCCCCCTAGCGCCCGCACCCGCCAGTGCAGTACTCTTCGATCATGCCCGCCCAGATCCCCAACGATGCGGCCCCGTTGCCGCTCACCGCACTCACCGAGGACGAGAGGCTCTTCCAAGCCAGCGTCCGCAAATTCGCCCGCGAACAGATCCGCCCGCACGTGCGCGAGATGGATGACGCCGCGCATTTCCGTCCCGATCTCATCCGCCAGTTCTTTGAGATGGGCCTCATGGGCATCGAGATCCCCGAAGAGTTCGGCGGACAGGGCGGCACCTTCTTCCAGGCCATCCTCGCCGTGGAAGAACTCTCCGCGGTCGATCCTTCCGCCGGCGTCATCGTTGATGTGCAGAACACCATCTGCAACAACGCACTCCTGCGCTGGGCCAGCCCCGCCCAGAAAGCAAAATATCTTCCTCGCCTCGCCGCCGATACTGTGGCCTCCTACGCCCTTTCCGAGGCCGGTTCCGGCTCCGACGCCTTTTCGCTCTCCACCCGCGCCGACGATCACGGCGACCACTTCCTGCTCAACGGACGCAAGCTCTGGATCACCAACGCCGGCGAATCCGGCTTCTTCCTCCTCTTCGCCACCGTCAACCCCGACGCCGGCTACAAAGGCGTCACCGCCTTCCTGATCGAGCGCGATTTCCCCGGCTTCCAGGTCGGCAAGAAGGAAGACAAGCTCGGC
>CAIRBY010000838.1 GCA_903876865.1 uncultured Acidobacteriia bacterium | reverse complement strand
CCACCAGCACCGCCACCGACCGCTTCTCCTGAAAGCCGATCTCCGGATGCCGCGTCAGATCGTCGCCCATCGCCAGCAGTTCGCCATCCATCAACTGTTTGGCCCGTGCCGTCACCTGCTCGCGCGCCGCATCCGGCGCGCTCAGGCGCGTGACCCACCCCGGCACATCCAGCGATTTTTCCAGCGCCTCCATTTTCTTGAGAACCTCGCGGGCGGCCTCGCGTTCGGTGGGCGTCTCCTGGCTGTAAGCCAGTGCCGCGAAGAGAGAGAGTAGAATTACCAGGCGCATCAGGCGATATTGTAGCCGTTCCGCGGGGCAGGGGAGCGAGCCTGGGGGAGGGGGTTCCTGCCCATCCCTTCCCAAATTGCGCGCATGGCAGTACAATCAGGGCGCGAAGTGAGGAGGTGCCCTTTTATGTTAGAGGTACTAGGTTTCGCAATGCTCCTGGTCGTCGGGCCGTACTATCAGGCCGATGACCTGGATACGTCCTTCAAGAGCCTGCAAGAGGCTCAGACCAAGAAAGATACAGCCCTGATCAAGAAGACTGCCCTGGAGACCTACGCCCTGGCGCAGAAACTCGTGGCCGTGCCCGAACCGGCAGGCGCCGAGGATAAGGCTACCTGGAAAGATTCCGTGGCCTATGCGCGCGATATCGCCCTGCAAACCGACTATATCGTGCTCAGCGTCGCCCTGGCGGGACCCCACGCCGTCACCGTGGACCTGATGGGACTGCTCGAGCAGCAGAGCCCCAAGAGTCACTATATGGATGAGGGCTATACCGTCTATCTATATGCCCTGAGCCAGACTGGAGCCTCCGCCAAAATCCCCGCAATTGCCGAGAAGGGCCTGGCCAATTTCCCCAACAATGAGGATCTGCTCATCTATATGGCGGATTACGCCCTCAGCCACAAGCAGTCCGACCGCGCCCTCGGCTATGCCCGGCGGGTGATCACCGTGATGGAAAAACACCCCAAGCCCGAAGGCATGGCGGCGGCGGATTGGGACCACAAGAAGACCACCGCTCTCACCCGCGGTTACTGGATCGCCGGAGTCATCTGTGGCGAAAAGAACATCTATGTGGAAGCCAATCGCAACCTGCGTGCCGCCCTGCCCCTCATCAAAGGCAATGACGCCATGCTGGGACCCGCGCTCTTCTACCTCGGTGTGGTGAACTTCCAACTGGGCCAGCAGACCCTCAATAAGGCGCAGGTTCTGGAAGCCGCCACATTCAGCGAACAGGCGGCGAAGTACCCCGGAGCCTATGCCGATCAGGCCTGGAAGAACGCTACTTTAATCAAAACCGCGGCGCAGCGCATGCGTTAATTTTGGACGATGGAATCGCAAACGGTTGCAAAGGGCCCCGACTCCGCATATAATCCGAAGCGGTAGTCTCAGGTGAGTCGGCTGAAAAGCCAAATCTAATAACGGGAGTTTCGCAATATGGTGGATCTACGTAAGATCTGCGCCATGCTGGCGCTCATGCTGCTCATGGCCGGGCTCGGCTATTCGCAGGCAGTCAATGGAACAATCGTCGGAACAGTAACAGATAGCAGCGGCGCGGTGGTTCCCAACGCCAAAGTCACTGTCGCCGAAGTCAACACTGGAGTCAACCGATCCAGTCAATCCAACGAATCCGGTAACTATACCTTCCCCGATCTGGCCCCCGGTCAGTACGCGGTCACCGTGGAGTCCACGGGTTTCAAGAAGGAAACGCGTAAAGATATCACGCTGACCGTAAACAGCACCAACCGCGTCGATATCCAGCTGACGCCCGGAAATGTCTCCGAAACGATCGAAGTCACCGGCGCACCGCCGATGCTTCAGACCGATCGTGCCGATACCGGCGCGCAGTTGGAAACCGTACAGACCGCGTCCCTCCCTCTCGGCACCCAACGCAATTATCAATCCCTGCTGAATCTGGTCCCCGGTACCACCCGCGCCAGTTTCCAGCACTCGCAATTCTTCAACGCTGCCAGTTCGCTGCAGACCGAAGTCAACGGCCAGATGCGCCAGGGCAACAGCTATCAGATCGAAGGTATCGATAACAACGAGCGCACCGGTCTGTTGCAGATCATGGTTCCGCCCGTCGAAGCCATTCAGGCCGTAGACGTCTCCACCAGCAACTACGAAGCCTCCCTCGGCCGCGCCAGCGGCGCCAACACCAACGTCCTCCTGAAGTCCGGCACCAACGAATTCCACGGCGCGGGTTATGAATTCCTCCGCAACAGCGCCTTCAATGCCCGCAACTTCTTCGATGCCTCGGTCGGCCACCTCGCCTACAATTACTTCGGTGGCAACATCGCCGGACCGATCAAGAAGAACAAAATCTTCTTCTTCGGCGATTTTCTGCGCATCACGGATCACGAAGCCAACACCAACCTCGGCACCATTCCGCCCAGCAGTTGGCGCACCGGCAACCTGAGTTCCGGCCTCACCCTCTCCGGTCCGGTCGTGGTCTATGACCCCTCCACCGGCAACGCAGATGGCACCAACCGCACCCCGTTCGCCGGCAACATCATTCCCACCACCCGCATCAGCCCGATCGCTACCAAGATCATGAACCTGGTGCCGGCTCCGAATCTCACCGGCAGCGAATCCGCCCCGACCAACAACTACTTTGCGCTGCTCCCCTACACCAAAGACACCAACTCCTTCGATGTCAAAATCGACGATGCCGCTTCCGATAAGGGCCGCCTCAGCGGACGCTTCAGCTATGCCCGCCCCGTCACCTTCCAGGCCCCCATCTTCGGCAACGCCGGTGGTTTTGCCCAGGGCGCCTTCCAGGGCACCAGCATTCAGAAGACCTACAGCATGGGCATCAACTACAACCGGATTTTCTCGCCCACGTTGATCAGCGAATTCCGTGTCGGCGTCGCTCACTATCATAATGACGCGCACCAGACCGATTACGGCACCACCGCCTCCTCCGCCGTCGGCATCCCCGGCGTCAATATCGATTCCTGGACCAGCGGTTTGGCCAGCATCAATATCAACGGCGGCTTCAGCACCCCAATGGTCGGCTACGTCAACAGCCTGCCCTGGAGCCGCGCCGAAGCCAACATCAGTGTGGTCAACAGCTGGACCAAGACCATCAGCAACCACACCCTCAAGTGGGGCGTCGATTACCGCCGCCTGCGCGACGATCTGCTCCAAACCCAGACCATCAACCCGCGCGGCCTCTTCAACTTCAATACTGCGCAGACCTCGCTCAATCCCGGCGCCGGCGGCACCGCTCCCAAAACCGGACTGGTCAACAATATGGCCAGCTTCCTGTTGGATCAGCCCTCCGATGGCGGACGCGATATCGCGGCCTACTTCCCGGCCCTCCGCGCCCATCAGTTCTTCGCCTTCGTGCAGGATAAGTGGCAGGTATCTTCCAAGCTGACGCTCGATTTCGGCCTCCGCTGGGAATTCTATCCGCCTCCCACGCCGCGCTTCCCGGTTGGCTTCTCCAACTACAACCCGGTCAACAACACCCTCGTGCTGGCCGGTGTCGGCGGCAACCCCATGAACATGGGAATGCAGAAAAACTGGAAGTTCTTCGCGCCCCGTCTCGGTCTCTCTTACCGCATGAACAGCGAGACCGTGATCCGCGCCGGCTTCGGCGTCAGCTATACGCCCTTCCCGGATAACACCTATGCGTATAACTTCCCCGTGAAGCAGAACAACCAGTATTCGCTCGGCGCCAATGCCTATGCGCCCGGCGTCACCCCCGCTGGAACCTTCTCCATGGCGAGCGGCTTCCCGGCTCCCCAGTTGGCCGTGATCCCCTCCAACGGCATCATCACCAACCCCTCGCTCACCCAGAGCAACATCGTGATTCCGCTGAACTATAAGAACCCCGATGTACAGTCCTGGAACGTCTCGATTCAGCGCTCCCTGCCGCTCCACTTCACGTTGGATGCAGCCTACGTGGGCAACCACGGTGTGCGCAGCGTCGCCACCTACAACCTCAACGTGCCCACCACCATGGATCAGGCGGGCATCGGCGTGAACGGCCGTCCCGAGTATCAGCAGTTCAAGCGCACCGCCGATACCACGCAGTATTTTGCCGGCTACTCCACCATGTATCACGGCCTGCAAATCAAGATCAACCGCCGCTTCACCAACGGCCTTGCGATCACCACCTCTTACACCCTTGCCCGCGGCATGAGCTTCCAGACCGGTGACGATGGCAACATCTGGAATTACATCAATCCGCGCCGCAGCTACGCCCGTACCGATTTCGACCGGCACCAGAGTTTCGTGCAAAGCTACGTGTATGACCTGCCCTTCGGCGTGGGTCGCAAGTGGCTCAACCACGGTCTGGCCGCCAAGACCATCGGTGGCTGGCAGCTCAACGGCATCCTCACTCTCATGACCGGTCTGCCCATGACCTTCGGCGCCAACGGCAATTCGCTCAATACCCCCGGCGCGACTCAGACCGCAGATCAGGTCGCGGAAGTCACCAAGCTCTACGGCATCAACACGGCTGCCAAAGGCGGAAGCCCCTGGTTCTCCACTTCCAGCTTCGTACAGCCCACCGGTGTCCGCTTCGGTAGTTCCGGCCGCAACACCCTCTCCGGCCCGAACTTCTTCAACGCCGATCTCTCCATCTTCAAAATCTTCAACTTCACCGAGAAGATCAACATGGAGATTCGCGGAGAATCCTTCAGCGTCACCAACACGCCGCAATTCAGCCGGCCAACCACAGACGTGTCCAACGCCAACTACGGTTACGTCACCGGAGTTGACGGCGGTGCGCGCGGTCTGCAGTTGGGCGTAAAAGTGAAGTTCTAACCCAACCCAACCCCGGGCGGCGTCACTCCGATGCCGCCCGGCCTCTTCCTCCCTCTCTCCTTCCCTCCGGTCCCCGTCCGCACTGTCGTTATAATGTGATTGCCGTGGCCCAGACCTCATCCATCCTGGTACCTCTCAACGATCTGCTGCGCCAGACCCTTGCCCTGGAACCGGAACTCTCCGCCTGCCTCCGTCGCGTGCTCCAGAGCGGCTGGTACATTCTCGGCAAAGAGTGCCAGGCTTTTGAACAGGAGTTCGCGGCCTACTGCGGCGTTGCCCATTGCGTCTCCGTGGCCAACGGCACAGACGCTCTCGAACTGGGGTTGCGCGCCCTCGGCGTCGCCCCCGGCGATGCCGTCGCCACCGCCGCCAACGCGGGCGGCTATGCTACCACAGCCATTCGCCAACTCGGCGCAACCCCTCTCTACATCGATGTCGCTCCCGCCACGATGACGCTTTCCCCCTCCGATCTCGCCGCGCGCCTCAACCCGTCCGTCCGCGCCGTCATCGCCACCCATCTCTACGGCCACATGGCGGACCTCCCGGCGCTGCTCGCGGTCACGGATGGCGCCAGAGTGCCGCTCCTCGAAGACTGCGCCCAGGCCCACGGCGCCTCCCTCTCCGCCCGGAAAGCCGGCAGTTGGGGCGCGCTCGGCTGCTTCAGCTTCTACCCCACCAAGAACCTCGGCGCGCTCGGCGATGGTGGCGCCATCACCACCAACGATGCCGCCCTCGCCGCCCGCGTCACCTCGCTCCGCCAGTATGGCTGGAGCGCCAAATACCACTCCGCCGAATACGGCCGCAACAGCCGCCTCGATGAATTGCAGGCCGCCATCCTGCGCGTGAAACTGCCTCACCTCGATCGCTGGAACGCGCGCCGCCGCCACATCGCCGCCGCCTATTCACTCGCCCTCGCCGGCGCCGCGATCGCCTCCCCGCCCGATTCCGCCGAATCCTACGTCGCCCACCTCTACGTCATCCGCACCGCGCGCCGCGACGAAGTGCGCGCCGCCCTGCGCGCCCGCGGCATCGCTACCGACATTCACTATCCCGTCCCCGATCATCTGCAGTTGGCCGCGCAGGCCTTCGGCGGCGAACCCCCGACCCTGCCCGTGACCGAACAACTCGCGCGCGAGGTCCTGACCCTCCCCTGTTACGCGGAGTTGCGCGACGACGAAATTGCCACAGTGGTCGATGCCCTCGCGGCGTTGCCCCGCGAGGTACCCAATGCCTGAATCAACCCCTCAGCCGGCATTCACGAAACACGAAACCGCCATCGTGGAAACCGCCGCGATCGGCTCCGGAACCCGCGTCTGGGCCTTCGCTCACATCCTGCCCGGCGCGGTGATCGGCGCCGGGTGCAACATCTGCGACCACACCTTCATTGAAAACGACGTGCGCCTCGGCGATCGCGTCACCCTCAAATGCGGCGTCCAGGTCTGGGACGGCATCACCCTGGAAGACGATGTCTTCGTCGGCCCCAACGCCACCTTCTCCAACGATCCCTTCCCGCGCAGCCGCAAGCAGCCCGCCGCCTTTGCGCGCACTCTGGTGCGGCGCGGAGCCTCCATCGGAGCCAACGCGACCATCCTCCCCGGTCTCACCATCGGCCCCCGCGCCATGGTCGGCGCCGGCGCCGTCGTCACCCGCGACGTGCCGCCCAACGCCATCGTGGCCGGCAACCCCGCCCGCATCGTCGGCTACGATGGCGCGGGCCCTGTCTCCGATCCCGCAGCCGATCCCGCCGTCACGCCCGTGGCCGCGAAGGTCGGCGCCGAGCCCACCCGCGTCGCCGGCGTCACCCTCCACCGCCTGCCCGAAATCGACGACCTGCGCGGCAACCTCAGCTTCGGTGAAATCGGCAAACAGGTGCCCTTCGAGGTGAAGCGCTACTTCCTCGTCTATGGCGTCGCCAGCAAAGAGATCCGCGGCGAGCACGCCCACCGCTCCCTCCACCAGTTCCTTGTCTGCGTCCACGGCCGCTGCCACGTGGTCGCCGACGATGGCCGCGCCCGCCAGGAGTTCACCCTCGATAGCCCCAGCCTCGGCCTCTATCTGCCGCCCCTCGTCTGGGCCACCCAGTATAAGTACAGCGAAGACGCCGTCCTCATGGTGCTGGCGTCCGATAAGTACGATCCCGCGAGTTACATCCGCGACTACTCGGAGTTTCTGGAGTTAGTCAAGGCCGACCAATGAACTCCCTGATCATTCCGGTCTACAAAAACGAAGCCAATCTGGACCGGCTGCTCTCCGAACTCGTGCAACTCTCCGCCCAAGTGCCGGGCGAGTTCGAAGTCGTCTTCGTCGTCGATGGCAGTCCCGACCGCTGTTTCGAAATCCTCCGCGACCGCCTGCCCGCCCTCCCGCTCCGCACCCAACTGCTCTCGCTCAGCCGCAACTTCGGCTCCTTCGCCGCCATCTCCGCCGGCCTCGAACGCGCCCGCGGCGACGCGCTCGCCGTCATGGCCGCGGACCTGCAGGAGCCTCCCGCGCTGATCCTCCAATTCTTCGAAACGCTCGCCAGTGGACGCGCCGATATCGTCTTCGGCGTCCGCGGCGGCCGCAGCGATCCGTGGCTCTCCGAGGCCGCCTCCAACCTCTTCTGGTTCCTTTATCGCAAGCTCGTCATCCGCGACATGCCGCCCGGCGGAGTCGATGTCTTCGGCTGCTCCCGCGAAGTCCGCGACCAGCTCCTGCGCCTCCACGGCGTCGATTCCAACCTCATCGCGCTCCTCTTCTGGCTCGGCTACCGCCGCGAGTACATCGTCTACCAGCGCCAGCCGCGCCTCGAAGGCAAGAGCGCCTGGACCCTCGGCAAGAAGCTGCGCTACGCCCTGGACAGTATCTTCAACTTCACCGACCTGCCCATCCGCATCCTGCTCTATTCCGGCACGGCGGCGCTGCTCCTCGCCGTCGCCACCAGCCTGCTCGTGCTCGTCGCCAAACTGCGCGGCGACATCCCCGTTCCGGGCTACACCCCGATCGTGCTCGGTATCCTCTTCTTCGGCGCCCTCACCAGCCTCGGCTTCGGCATCGTCGGCCAATACCTCTGGCTGAGCCTCCAAACCGCCCGCCGCCGCCCCAACTTCATCGTCCGCTCCGCCGACGAATTCGGCAAGCGTTAAACCAGGGGCGGCGAGGCGGGCGCCTGCTGTACCCAAACGGTGACGGCTCCGGCGCCACCCGGCGTCAATTGCGAGTTGGCCTTCCCCATCGTGACCACCACGGGACAGTCGCCGGAACTGGCGCCAGCTGGGATCTGCACATTGATCTG
>CAIRBY010000837.1 GCA_903876865.1 uncultured Acidobacteriia bacterium | reverse complement strand
GGGTGCACGAACTGATCGAACAGGCCAAAGGCATCACCCGATCCGGACGGCGTCTGCTGGTGGGCACGAGTTACGGCGGAGGCACGCCGGCGCGCGCGAACGTGGTGCAGGCGTCTGACTTTCTGCTGCTGCACGGCAACGGGCCGGACGACCCGGCGCGAATCCGCAAGATGATTCAGACGTCGCGCGGCGCGTCCACGTGGCGCCCAATGCCGGTGGTGATCAACGAGGACGACCATTTCCGCTTCGAGGATGAGGACAGCCATTTGATGACAGCGGTATCCGAGTACGCGTCGTGGGGCTACTTTGAACCCGGTAAGAGCGATTACAGCGAGGGCTACCAGTGTCCGCCGGTTCAGTGGGGCATCAACACGGCGCGCAAACGGCAGTTCTTCGGCACGCTGAAAGCGATTACCGGAGAGTGAGAAGATCCGAAGTAACGCGTGGATGAACAGCCGTACCGGAGTGCCGCCGCTTAGCTCGCGTACACCGCCACGCGCGCCACGGTGCGGAAGCCCATGCGCTCGTAGAGATGCAACCCCGCGGGCGTAGATTGAAGCACTACGGGCATCGTACCCAACTCCCGCTGACTCTCCGCCAGAGCGTGGCGCATCACCGCTTCACCATAGCCGCAGCGCCGCGAACCGGGCAGCGTCGCCACGTTGTAGAAGCCGATTGCGCCGCCGCCCTGCACCATCGCCGTGGTGCTGACCGGTTCGCCATCGGCATACCCGACGTAGCTGGCGAAGCATTCCCAGACCGCATCGTTATCGAAGACCTCGCGGAACCAGCTCAGCGGCACGTGAAAGCAGGTCGAGCCGATCTCGCAGAAGGCATTGCGGGTCACCGTGTCGCGCACGCGGCGGACTTCGATGCGGGGCAGCGGCTTCACGGGCGGAAGCACGCGCTCCGCGATCATGCCGGGAAGGCCGGTGGAGAGGCGCAAGCCCTGCTGTTCGATGAGGCGGCGGGAGCGTTTGCGCGCGTGGGGATCGATCCAATCTTCGCAGACCCAATAGGCCCACTCCTGTCCGCGCGCGTTGAAGTGCAGGTTAGCGAGCAGGATGCGCTGTTTCAGTTCCGCTTCGGATTCCACCGGACCGGAGAGGAACGCGGCATTGAACATCTGGAAGGTCACGCCGGCGCTGGCGATACTAACGCCGTGGAGTTCCCGCACCTCCCCGCCTGCACGCGCCGCAGCGATGGTGCGAAAGGATTCCCTTAAATTATCCGCAACGCGCTGATATTCCACCCGCTTCCAGTATCGCTCACCTGCACGCGCACCTGCCTTGAGCCAAATTCCCGATTCTGCTATCCTCAAAAGGTTGAAATCTTAACAACATAGCTTTCCCGGCGCCCTTGCCGGGCCTACCTTGAGAGGTTCACATGTCAGGCCATTCCAAATGGGCCACCATTAAGCACAAAAAGGCGGCCTTGGACGCCAAGCGCGGTAAGAGTTTTACGCGCATTATTAAAGAGATCATGATCGCGGCCCGCGCCGGCGGCGATCCGGACGGCAATCCCCGTCTTCGCACGGCCATTCTGGCGGCCAAGGCGGTTTCCATGCCTTCGGACAACATCAAGAAGGCTGTCATGCGGGGCACCGGCGAACTGGAAGGCGGACAGATCGAAGAGGTCATGTTCGAAGGCTATGGTCCGGGCGGCGCGGCCGTTCTGGTCAACGTGGCCACGGATAACCGCAACCGTACCGTCAGTGAAGTCCGCCACGCGTTCTCCAAGAATGGCGGCAACATGGGCGCTGAAGGCAGCGTGGCCTGGATGTTCGAGCGCAAGAGCCAGATTTTCGTGCCTGGCGACAAGGCGACCGAAGATCAGCTCATGAACCTCGTGCTGGACGCCGGCGCCGACGATCTCCGCAACGATGGCGACCGCTGGGAAGTGCTCAGCGACCCGGCCAATCATGAAGCTGTGATGAAGGCGCTCGAAGGCGCCGGCATGCCGACCGAAGATACCGGACTCGCCTGGATTCCCAAGAACCTGGTGAAGGTGGAAGGCAAAAATGCCGCCGCCATGCTGCGGCTCACCGAACAACTCGAAGATCACGACGACGTGCAGAGCGTCTTCTCCAACTTCGATATCGATGAGAAGGAGTTGGAGGCGATGGCGTA
This sequence comes from uncultured Acidobacteriia bacterium, assembly GCA_903876865.1. Classification (GTDB taxonomy): domain Bacteria; phylum Acidobacteriota; class Terriglobia; order Bryobacterales; family Bryobacteraceae; genus Solibacter. The sequence continues at coordinate 21,259 of CAIRBY010000837.1, read as the reverse complement.
GTCCCGTGCGCGTCCTCGGCGTCGATTGCGGCTCGGAACGTACCGGTTACGGCGTGATCGATAGCGATGGGGCGCGGCACAAACTGGTAGCCGCGGGTGTCATTCGGACCAGTCCGAAATGGCCGTTTGAAAAGCGGTTGCTGGAAATTGCCGGCGGGCTGCGGGCTCTGATTCAGGAGCACGCGCCCGAATTCGGCGCCGTGGAGGAGGTCTTCCACGCCGCCAATGCCAAGACTGCTTTAAAGCTCGCGCATGTGCGCGGGGTGGCCCTGCTGACGATAGCGGAAGCGGGCGTGAAGTTCGCGGAATACTCTGCGCTGGAAGTGAAAATGAGCGTGGTCGGGTACGGGCGGGCGGAGAAATCGCAGGTTCAGCTGATGGTGCAATCGCTCTTGCGGCTGCCGGAGATCATCGCCAGTGAAGACGCGTCGGACGCGCTCGCTATCGCCATCTGCCATGCCACCCACGAAGCCACCGCGCGCAGGCTGGCGTAGCAGGTACGTATGAAGCGGTTCTCCATTCTGTTGTTCGCAGCCTCGCTGCTCGTTTCCGCTCTTTCCGCGCAGTCCAATACCCGGCTCTTCTTTTCCAAATCCTTCCCCGGCAGCGTTCCCGCCTACATGCAGGTCACGCTGGATCACGAGGGGCAGGTGGAATACCGTGAAGCCCCCGATGAGGAACTCCCGCTGAAATTCAGAATGACCAGCGCGGAGACGGCCGAAGTCTTCACCCTCGTGGACAAGTTGGAGCGCTTCAAGCGCCCCATCGAATCCGGCCTGAAAGTTGCCTTCATGGGGACCAAGACGTTTCGTCTGGAAGGTGCCGCCGAGAAGAGCGAAGTGCAGTTCAATTACAGCGAGGATGCCGATGCGAAAGCGCTGTGGGAGTGGTGCGAGCGCATGACGGAATCGGCCCAACATTCCATCGCGCTAGACCGTGCCGCGAAGTATGACAAACTCGGCGTGGTCAAGGCGCTCACCCTGCTCGGCTCGGCGGTGGAGCGCAAGCGGCTGGTCGGGCTGGACCAATACCTGCCCACGCTGGACCGCATCATCAAGAACGAAAGCTACATGCACACGGCCCGCGCGCGCGCTTCGGAGATTGCCGAATACATCCGCGCCAGCGTGCCTCCCGCTCAGTAGGAAACGCCTCTTCCGCCCACTAATCAAACGCCACTGCCGCGCAGTAGTATAGAGGAGATGCTCCGATTCGCATTGCCTCTTTTCCTTCTCTCTTCCGCCTATGCGGCGACGCCCGCTTTGATGCCTCTGCCTGTCACGTTCACGGCCGGCGCGGGCAAACTGGTGATCGACAACACCTTCAAGGCGGCCCTGGTGAGCCCGCCGGACGCGCGGCTGAACGCGGCGATCGTCCGCACGGTGGCGCAGATTTCGGCCCGGACCGGAATCCCCATGCTCGGGCTGAAAGCCTCGCCCGCCAAATTGCGCGTGGAGTGCGCCCGCCCCGGCAACGAGCACCCCACGCTCGGCGAAGATGAATCGTACACGCTGAACGTGACGCCGGAAGGCGCGACCCTTGTGGCCGCTACCCGCGCCGGCGCGCTGCACGGCCTCGCCACCATCGCCCAACTCGTGACGCTGGGAAAAGACGGCTTCGAAATCGCCGCCACGCACATCGAAGACAAGCCCCGCTTCCCCTGGCGCGGGCTCATGATCGATTCGGCCCGCCACTGGATGCCGGTGCCCGTGATCAAACGCAATCTCGATGCCATGGCCGCGGTGAAGCTCAACGTGTTTCACTGGCACCTCTCCGAAGATCAGGGCTTCCGCGTGGAGAGCCTGCGCTACCCCAAGCTGCATCTGGAAGGCTCGGACGGCCTCTATTACACACAGGCGGAGGTCCGGGAGATCGTCGCTTATGCGCGCGACCGCGGCATCCGCGTGGTGCCGGAGTTCGATATCCCCGGCCACACCGCGGCGTGGGTCGTGGGCTACCCCGAACTGGGCACCAACCCCGGACCGAACGAGATCGGCCGCCACTGGGGCATCTATGAAAACGCGCTCGACCCCAGCCGCGAAGAGACCTATACATTCCTCGATGGCTTCTTCGAAGAGATGACCGCACTCTTTCCCGACCCCTACTTCCACATTGGCGGCGACGAAGTGCTGGACAAGCAGTGGAAGGAATCTGCGCGCGTGCAGGCGTTCGCGAAGGAACATAATCTGAAGGACGCGCACGCAATTCAGGCCTACTTCAATCAGCGCGTGCAGAAGCTGTTGGTGAAGCGCGGCAAGATCCTGATCGGCTGGGACGAAGTGCTGCACCCGGACCTGCCGCAGGACATCGTGGTGCAATCCTGGCGCGGCCAGAAATCGCTGGCCGAAGCCGCCACCAAAGGCTATCGCGGAATTCTCTCCTGGGGCTATTATATGGACCACCTGAGCCCCGCCAGCCTGCACTACGGCGTGGACCCGATGTCCGGCGACGCGGACAAACTGACGCCCGAGCAGGCGGCGCGGATTCTCGGCGGCGAGATGTGCATGTGGGCCGAGTACGTGACCTCAGAAACCGTGGACTCGCGCATCTGGCCGCGCGGCGCCGTGGTGGCCGAACGCCTCTGGTCGCCCGCCGCGACCCGGGACGTGGATTCGATGTACACGCGCATGGAAGCCGTGAGCCGCCAGTTGGAATTCACCGGCGTGCAGCACCGCGCGAACTATGCGCCGATGCTGGAGCGCATGGCGGGCGGCCGTCCCGTGGAGGCGCTGCGCGTGCTCGCCGATGCCCTTGAAGGCCTCGGAATCGGACCGCGCGCGCGGTCGCAGAAGTACAGCAGCCTGACCCCGATGAATCGCATGGTGGATGCGGCGCGTCCGGAGAGCGAGAGCGTCCGCGCGCTCACCCTGGCGGCCAACAAGGTCGCTGCGAATGGCAAGGCGGCTACGGCGGAGCTGGCGCTCCTGCGCCGCGCGTTCATGCTCTGGGCGGCCAACGATGCGCGCTTCCAGGAACTGGCCGGCGACGATCCGCTGCTGGCGGAACTGAAGCCGGTCTCCAAGGACCTCGCCGCGCTCGGAAACGCCGGTTTGAAACTGCTGGATGCCGTCGAAAAAGGCCAGCCTCTTCCCGCCGGTTTCGCCGCCGCGCAGCGCAAAGAGCTCACGCGCATGGAGAAGCCGATGGTGGAACTCACACTAGCCGCCACCCGCCCCGTTAAGGCACTGCTCAAGTAGGACTGGCCGGGCGGCCTGTCCTACTTGTGCGCGATCACGGAGACTTCCATCCGTGCGCCGGGCACTACCAGTTTATTTACGCCGACTGTGGCTCGCGCCGGGCGGGGCTCGGGAACGATCGTCGTATATACCGCATTCATACGCGCGAACAGATCCGTATCGGTGAGAAAGATGTGCACGCTGACGATATCCTTGTAGGTCATGCCGGCGGCCTTGAGGACGGAGCCGATGCGTTCGAACGCCAGTTTCACTTCGGCCTCAAATTCCTCCGGGACCTTACCTGTCTTCGCGTCCGTGCCAATCATGCCGGAACAGTAGAGCGTACCGTCCACTAGAATGCCGGGGCTGAACGGGGACGTGCTGCCGGCCATCTCAGGCGGGATGATGACCTTCTTTTCCGCCAGAACGGGCAGGGCGAGCAGAACGAGAAACGCGCAGAGTTTTCGCATGGGTGCAGAGTAGCATATAGGAAGAGGTGGCGATTTGCGATTTTCCAGCATGATTACGGCGGTGGATGCGCACGCGTGCGGCGAGCCTGGGCGCGTGATTACGGGCGGCGTGCTCGATGTCCCCGGGCAGACCATGTTCGACAAGAAGAACTGGCTGGAGAAGAACGCGGACCACATCCGCCTCCGCATGCTGCGCGAGCCGCGCGGTTACCCCGCCGCCAACTGCAATCTGATTCTGCCTTCGAACCACCCCGAGGCCGATGCCGGCTACGTGATCATGGAGCAGGTGGAGTATCCGCCGATGAGCGGCACCAACACCATCTGCGTGGTCACCGTGCTGATCGAAACCGGCATGGTCAAGGTCACCGAGCCGGTCACGCACCTGAAGCTCGAAACGCCCGCCGGCCTGATCGGCGTAGAGGCGGAGGTACACGGCGGCAAGGTCCGCAAAGTCACCTTCCGCAATGTGCCCGCCTTCGCCACGCACCTCGATGCCAAGGTCGAAGTCCGCGGACTCGGCACCGTCACCGTAGACGTGGCCTATGGCGGCATGTTCTACGTCATCGCGGACGCCAAGCCGTTGGGCTTCGCGCTCACGCCCGACGAGGCACGGGAGATCGTCAAGGTCGCCGAGATGATCAAGGCCGCCACGCAGGAGCAGTTGCCGGTGGTGCATCCCGAAAATTCCGGGATCGCCGGCGTGACCATCGCGCAACTCTCGGGCGAGCCCTCGCGCGCCGAGGCGCATCGCAAGAACACCGTCGTGGTCTCCACCGGCACGCTCGATTGGTCGCGCCCGGAATCGTGGACCGGCGTGCTCGACCGCTCCCCCTGCGGCACCGGCACCTGCGCCAAGATGGCGGCGCTGCATGCCAAGGGGCAACTCGGCCTTTTTGAAGACTTCGTCCACGAGGGGATTCTCGGCACCATGTTCACCGGACGCCTGATCGAAGAGACGCGAGTCGGGCCTTACCGCGCCGTGGTGCCCACGCTTTCCGGGCAGGCATGGATCACGGGCTTCGCGCAATATGTGGTGGACCCCGAAGACCCGTTCCCCAACGGTTTCACGGTGGGTGACATCTGGGGCGGTAATTAGTCTCCGCGCGTAGTATACTTCCCCGATGAGCACTTCGAGGCGAAGATTCCTCCAGACCTGCGCAGCGGCCCCGGCAGTACTGGGCGCCACCGATAAGGCCGGCACGAAAGCCCCCGTGATTGGCTCCGGCAAGCACACCTACGAAGCCATCCACGATTGGGGCGAGTTGCCCGCCGGCATCAAGTACGGCAACACCCACGGCGTGGTGGAAGATTCGCAGGGACACATCTACGTGCACCACACCGTGCATGCCACCAGCGAGCTCGCCGATTCCATGGTGATCTTCGATGCTCAGGGAAAGTTCGTCAAGAGCTGGGGCAAAGAGTTCAAGGGCGGCGCGCACGGCTTGCACCTCCGCAAGGAAGGCAGCACCGAATATCTCTATCTGTGCGACACCGCGCGCGGCGTGGTGGTGAAGGCGACGCTGAACGGCGAGACCGTCTACACCATCGGCTACCCCGATCAATCCGACGCCTACAAGCCCGGCGCCGATGGCAAGAAGCCCAAGTACAGCCCGACCAATCTGGCGGTGGCGCCGAATGGCGATCTCTATGTGGGCGATGGCTACGGCTCCAGCTACATCAATCAGTACAACAGCAAGGGCGAGTTCATCCGCACCTTCGGCGGCAAGGGCAAAGAGGCCGGCAAGCTCGATTGCCCGCACGGCATCATCCTCGATGCGCGCGATGGTAAGCCCGTCCTGACCATCGCGGATCGCGGCAACGCGCGCATCCAACGCTTCACGCTGGATGGCAAGCACATCGATTTCGTCAGCGGCACCAACATGCCTTGCCACTTCAATTTCTTCAAGAACGGCGATGCGGTGATCCCCGATTTAGGCGCGCGCGTTACGCTGATGGACAAGAGCAATCAGGTGATCGCGCACCTCGGCGACGACTCCGCCAGCAAGTGGCGCGACACCCGCAAACTCACTCGCGATCACTTCACGCCCGGCAAATTCGTTGCCCCGCACGGCGCCTGCTTCGATCACAAAGGCAACATCTTCGTGGTCGAGTGGGTCGAAGTCGGCCGCGTCACGAAGCTACGCAAGGTCTAGAACTTTGCGGCGCCCGAGGCGCTACACTCTGGCCAGGAGGATTCAACGTGAGACGTCCACTGAATCCGTCAGTTCCGGACGAAGCTCCGGCGCACTACGGCAATTTGAATACCCTCTCGGTGAGCGGCGACACTGCGGGACTTCTCGTCACCGTGATCGTCCTCGTACTGGCGCTGATCGGCCTCCCGGTCACACGGTGGTTTCTATCCGCCAGCATTGGAGTGGGTGTAGTAGTCTCACTGATCTTCCGCTGGACTGCACGAAAACGCAGCTAATCCCGCCCTACTCCCACGCGCACAGCGAATCCGTGTACGCCGCCGAGCCGTCGCGCAGCCACGCGTCCAACTGCGCAGGCTCCTTCAATTGCTGCCCGCGCACGCGCGGCACAGCCACGAAGCGGCAGTGCAGTTCCGGCAGCGCCGTCATGTCGCCCCACAACTTCTCGAACTGCGCCACCGGGAAGACGTCCTCCTGCCCCTTGCCCCACCGCTTCTTCACGTCCTTCAACGTGATGTAAGTGGGCATGCGCGCCGCTACCGCACGCACCGCCGAATTGACGCGCTCCGCATCGCCGAGCGAATCGCGCGTGAGCCCGAAGACCTCGAGCAGCCGGTCGATGCTCACCCAGTACGTCGCGCTGTTGTAGTACGAGAGGTGCGATTCCAGTTCGTCGTCCGGCAGCGCGAGCCCTTCCACCAGACGGACGCGATCGTCGACCTTCGCCAGCCCGCCGCCGCGATCTTCCAGGTGCCGCGCCACCACCTCCGTGGTCAGCCCCGCGCCACTTTCGATGTGCTGCCCCAGCAGCGCCGCATCCACATCCGCCGCCGCCGTATCGATGTTGTGGAGCATCAGGTAGTCGAGTTGCGGGCGCGTTTCCAGCAGCCTGCGCAGCGTGCCGTTGCGCAACAGGTTCGGCACCTCATACCAGTGCCCCACCGGATGCAGGCACTGCCCCGGCAGGTTGTCCGTGTAGTTCGAACCTTCGCCCGCCTGCGCCGCCCACCGGATCAGCGCCGCGCGCAGGCCCTCGCGGACCTTCTGCGCCTGCTCGTCCAGCAGCTGCTGCGCCATCTCTTCCCACGCGAACCGCAGATCGCGCTCCATGGGAATCATGCGCAGCCCGATACTGCGCCCCTGCGAGAGCAGCAGCGGCCCCGGATATCCATAGCTGCCCGCGCGCGCCAGGTGCTGCTCGATGGCGTGGTGCGTCAGATAGCTGGTGGTGATGACGTGCGGCAACATCGTGCCGCAGTCACGCCCCGTGCGCAGGCTCTTGGCGAGATGCACTTCGATGAAGTTGCGATGCCGCCCGCCCAGCTTGCAGAAGGGGTTGAGCGCCTTCACCACGCCCGCGCCTTTGGTCCAGCGACTGCCCACGCCACCCGCCAGCGACACTACGGCCACGCGCCCTTCCGCCAAAGCCTGCATGCCGCGGGCGCGATGGCGCGGGTCCACCGCATCCGGCTCCGCATCTTCAATACGGCTCGTCACCGGCAGACGATTCTGCGCCAGGCCGATCCGCCCTGCGCGCAGATCGCTCTGAATCTGTTCGTGCTGTACGCGGTCGAAGCCGTAAGTTTCGAGCAGTCCGTCCAGCGAGCCGGAGCGGTCCGCCGTCGCCTCCTGCGCGCGCGGCAGCAGGTAGTCGAAAAGGTCGTGCACCATGCCGCTGAACTCCTCGCGGTCGCGGCACGCGCCGGTGAAGCGCTCCAGTTCCGCACGGCGCGAGCCGGTGAGGTGGCGCGATTCCACGCGCAGCAGCGGCGGCACCGTGAGCGTGTAGTATCCCGCCGGCATTAGCGCGCTCGCTCCGCTCAGAATCACCGCCTCCGTGCCCCGCTCGTTGATGGCGAAATTGTAGACCACCGGTTCCATCGCAAACGGTACGCTATGTTCCATCTCGCGTTTGGCCTCGCTCATGATGGTCTGCATGCGCGCCTGCGCTTCCGCTTTGCGCGCCGGGCTGAAGAGAAAGCCCATGCCGCCGCCGGACATTCCGCCCAGCATCCAGAATCCCCAGAAATCCTCGCCGAACTCGGCCCGCGCCCGCCCGATCAGCGTGTTGGTGTAGAGGTTCGCCGCCCACGGAATGATCGTTTGAATCGGGCCGTCGAAATTCTTCTGCGTGCAGGCGCCCACCGCGCGAATGTCGCCGCGCCCCAGGTGCCCCACCACTTCATCCAGAATCCCGATCGCCTCCTGCCGCCCCAGCCACTCGGTCTCGGAACGTAGCAGGTACTTCTCCGTCACCATCTCCAGAATCGGCCCGACGTCCTGCGCCATGCCGCCGTGCACCAGCACCAGGCTCTGCTGCAACTTCTCGCGGGTCGCCTGCGAAATCTCGCCCGCGCCGAGGATCTTGTGATTGGGCAGCAGCCGTCCGCGGCTGATGCCGAATTCCGGATCGCCCGCCTCCGCCGCCACGCCGTGGATCACCTTGATGCCGGGCCAGACGCCGCCCGAATCCTGCCACCCGCCGCCGCTCCCGCCCAGCCATTCGCCCAGAATCGCCCGCGCCGCCACCAGCCTGCGGTCCTGCTCTTCCAAGCCGCCCGTGAGCGCATGGATCTGATTCGTCGCCCGCATGCACACCGCAATCAGCGAGGCCAGCAGATTGGTGGAGACCGCGAGGCGCGAGCCCTTCGGAATATCGTTCACCTTGCTGACGATCTCGATGCCGTGCCCCGCTCTTCCGGTGAGCCGCTCCAGCAGTTCGGAGAGCGGCTGCGTGGCGCCTTCCATGCCCGGAGGCACAATGCCGCTTGCGATCACCGCCGCCTTCAACAGCCCCAGATAATCCCGCGCGAAATCGAATACCTCCGCGATGCTGCCGATATCCGCCGTGGCGCGCAAGTCCACGCTGGTGAGTCGCAGCACCGGTTGATCGATCACGCGGAAGTAGGCTTCCACCGGGGGCTTGGGCTCGCCGCCCACGGCCAGATCGATCGAGATATTCAGAACGCGCGCGCCTTCCGGGAAGTCCATCCCCAGAAAAAAGATGTCGCTCCAGCCGCTATGCGTCAGGTCCATGCGGACCGGCGTGGCTTCGCGCAAAACGGGGAAGACCGGAGCGCCCGCGAGCAGTTCCTGGCGCACGCGCAGCGGGTAATCCGCCGGGTGCCCGGCGCGAAACATCCACTGGTTGCCGCGCACGCTGCGCACACTGCGCCGCACCTGATCCGCCAGTGTCTGAAAGGCCAGCGCGCGATACCCGGCGGCGAGCGCACTGGAATTGGCCGCGCTGGCGCCGCCTTCCCGCTGCGCCGCCAGAAACAGATCAATCGCCTCTTCGAAGCGCCGCTTCAATAGATTCGAGTAGCCCGCGTAGGGAATCAGCGCCGGCGCCGCCGCCTCCGCGCGCAGCGGGATGTGGAAGCGGTGAATGGCGTAGAGAAAAAACAGCGCGCGCACCCGCTCATAGAGGTTGTCGCTCTCGCGGCGGAAGCGGTCCAGCGCCTCGCACTCGGCCAGCAATTCGCCCAGCGATGCGCCGCGGCACAAGGCATCCAGCGCGCGATCCCGCTCCGCGCCGCTCGCCCCGATTACGTCCGTGAGGACGCTCACTGGCGCCCGCCTCCCGCTCCCGCCCGCAGTTCGCGATCGGCCAGCAGTTCCACCATCTGCGAAAGCACCTGCGCGCGGTCTTGCCCGTTCAATGCCAGCGCCAGTTGCGCGATCAATAAGCCATACGGCGCGCCCAGATCGTAGCGGCGCCCTTCATCCTCCAGCGCGAGGTACTGCTCTTTCCGCGCCAGTTCCGCCAGCGCCGCCGAAAGCGTGGGAGCACCCTTCGAGAGAATCTCCATCACCGCGGGCGTGAGCACGTGCATGCCGAAGAAGCAGAGATAGAAGCCGGCGCGAATGCCTGGCACCATAAGCCGCTGCTCGGCCTCGGTGGGCGTCGGTTTCTCGATCACGGTCTCTACGCGATAGAGATCACTGCGCCCGGTGACCCTGCGCCCCGCCACCGTGCCGAAGCGCGGCAGCAGGCTCTCTCGCGTGGGCTGCACTCCGCTCACGGAACACTCCTCCTGCGCCGCCAGTTCCACCAGTCGCTGCGCCGAAGGCGTGGCGCTCGAACTCACATACAGGTGATCGCCCACCATGTGCAGGAACGGGTCGTTCGCAATGAACGCACGCGCGCACAGAATGGCATCGGCATAGCCTTTCGGCTCCGCCTGCGCCACGAAGCGGATCGCACCTGCGTGCCGTCCGGCAGCCTGCGTGTAGCGCGATTCGTCGCCGGGCCAGACCACCACGCAGATCTCTTCCACACCGGCAGCCAGAGCCTGCTCGATCAGGATCGAAAGCACGGTCTTCTCCTGGCCATCGCGATCGATCAGCGTCTGCAACGGCAGGGCGCGCTGAGCCGGCCCGGCCGCGGTAATCACAGCTTTCTGGATTCGCAAATAGACTCCTAAACTGGAAGTGTAGCGCGCTGCTAGGCCAGCATCTTCGGCACTAAGTTGCCCGCCACGTCGGTGAGGCGGAAATCGCGACCCATGTGGGGGACCGTGAGCCGCGTGTGATCCAGCCCCAGGCAGTGCAGCAGCGTCGCCTGCAGATCGTGGACGTGGACTTTGTCTTCCACCACGTTCATGCACAGGTCGTCCGTCTTGCCGATCACCTGCCCGCCCTTGATGCCTCCGCCCGCCAGGAACAGGCTGTACGCGAGCGGATGATGATCGCGCCCGGCGTTGTTGGCGTCGCGCGGATTGCGGATCTCGCACATCGGCGTGCGCCCGAATTCGCCGCCCCAGACCACCAGCGTATCCTCCAGCAGCCCGCGCTGCTTCAGGTCTTTGATCAGCGCCGCGGTGGGCTTGTCCGCGGTGTCGCAATGCGTCTTCAGCTTTTTATTGAGGTCGGTGTGGTCGTCCCAACTGGCATGGTTCAGCATCACGAAGCGCACGCCGCGCTCCACCATCCGGCGGGCCAGCAGACAGTTCGTGGCGAACTGCCGCGTGGGCTCTTCGTTGACGCCGTACATCGCCAGCGTCTCCGGCGTCTCTTTGGAGAAATCGCTCAGTTCGGGCGCCGCCATCTGCATGCGGAAACCAAGTTCGTAGCTGGAAATGCGCGAGGCGATCTCCATGTCGCCCGTCGATGCGAGGTGCTCTTCGTTCAGATCTTTCAGCGTGTCGAGTTGCGCCCGCTCCATCTCGCGCGTGATGCCCGGCGGATTGGAAAGGTAAAGCACCGGGTCGCCCGAACTGCGGAAGACCACGCCCTGATACGTCGAGGGCAAATAGCCGCTCGACCAGTTGGAACTGCCGCCGCTCGTGCCCACGCCGCTGCTCAGCACCACGAATCCTGGCAGGTTCTGCGACTCGCTGCCGAGCCCGTACAGCACCCACGCGCCCATCGTCGGACGCCCCACCTGAATGCTGCCGCCGAACAGCATCAACTGCCCCGGATGATGATTGAAAGCATCCGTATACATCGAACGCACCAGACACAGATCGTCCGCGCACGAGCCGATATTCGGGATGAAATCGGAAAACTCGATCCCGCTCTTGCCGTGCGGCGTGAACACGCGCGGGCTTCCCAGCACCGCCGCGTTCGGCTTGGTGAAAGCCAGGCGCAGGTCTTTGGTCAGTTCGGCCGGCAGCGGCTTGCCGTGCCACTTCTGCAACTCGGGCTTCGGGTCGAAGAGATCGATCTGGCTGGGGCCGCCCTCCATGAACATGAAGATGACGTTCTTGGCCTTGGGCTTGAAGTGCGGCTTGCGCGGCGTCAGCGGATTCTGCTCCACACCCGCGGCGCGGCCCTCCCGCTCCAGCATCTGCGCCAGTGCGATGGTGCCGATGCCGCCTGCGCATTCCTTGAAAAACTTGCGGCGCGATTGAATTCGGCGGAACTGTTCGAGGTCCATAATCCCTTAATCTCTCGTAATGAATTCGTCCAGGTTCAGCAGCACGCGGCTCAACTCCACCCACGCCGCGGTTTCGGCCTGCGGAGTGCCCTCCAACTGATTCGGGAAGAGCGCCGCGATCGTATCGTGCGTCTTTTGCAGGGTGCTCCGCGTCTCGTCGAAGTACTTGCCCATCCGCTCCGCCTCGTGCGCCGTGGGCGCGCGGCCCAGCGTGATCGCATATGCGTAATTCAGCCGCTCGCGGAAGCCGCCGCTCGCTTCGTGCATGATCCGCAACGCCAGGCCCTGCGCGGCTTCGAAGAACACCGGATCGTTCAGCAGGTTCAGCGCCTGTAGCGGCGTATCCGTGCGCTCGCGGCGCGTGCACGCCAGGCTGGCCGAGGGCGCGTCGAACGTCATCAGTTGCGGATACGGCACCGTCCGCTGGAACAGGATGTACAACCCGCGCCGGTAGCGGTCCGAGCCCGTGCTCTCTTCCCACTTCACGGACCCGCCGTAAGATAGCTCCGCAACGCCCTTCGGCTGCGGCGGCCGCACGCTCTTGCCTCCAATGCGCAGGTCCAGCAGACCCGCCGCCGAGAGCGCCCCATCGCGGATCAATTCCGCGGGCAGGCGCAACCGCGATTGACGCGCGTAGAGCGTATTGTCCGGATCCTTCGCCGCCAGTTCGGGCCGTGCGTTGGAAGCTTGGCGATAGGTCGCCGAGGTCACCAGCAGCCGCACCATCTGCTTGCTGCTCCAACCGCGCTGCATGAACTCACTTGCCAGCCAGTCCAGCAGTTCCGGATGGGTGGGGCGGTCGCCCTGCGTGCCGAAGTCTTCGCTCGTCAACACAATGCCGCGCCCGAAAATCTCCTGCCAGATGCGGTTCACCGCCACCCGCGAGGTCAGCGGATGCTCGGGCGAAACCAGCCAGCGCGCCAGCCCAAGCCGTCCCGTATCGCCCGCCGGCAGCGGAGGCAGCGACGCCAGCGTACCCGGCTTCACCTCTTCCCCGTGCTCGCGCCAATCACCCTTGATGTGGATGTAGGCTTTGGGCGGCGCATCGTTTTCCAGCAGCACCGGCGCGTAACTCACCGGCGGCAGTTTCGCGATCAACTCGTTGAGTTTCGTGCGCACGTCCTTCACTTTCAGGTCGTCGCAATGTTCTTTCGGATACAGGTTGCCGCAGGAGCCCAGGAACACGTCCAGCATAGCGGTCTGCTGCAACTCACTGCGCTTGGCGGGGTCCATCAACAGCACTTTGCGCGCGTTGTCCACCGTGTGCGTGAACTCGCCGTACGCGAAATCCCAATCGTCGTGCGTCCCCGGGTGCAGCGCGGATTCGCGCAACTTGGCTTCGTAATCCGCCATCGCCTCGGGGATCTTGTACTCTTCCAGCAGCGCCTTGCGCTTGCGGTCGAACTCCGGGCGCGCCGCGAGGTATGGCCCGAGTTCGCCCGGCAGCGGCGCCTGAATATTTGTCTCTTCCTGCGTATTGAAATAGGCCGAGAGCTGATAAAACTCCTTCTGGCTGATCGGGTCGTACTTATGGTTGTGGCACTGCGCACAGCCTACCGTGAGGCCCATCCACACCGTGCCCAGCGTGGCCGCGCGATCCAGCACCTGCTCGTCGCGGAACTGTTCCGGATCGGTGCCGCCCTCGCGATTGGTCAGCGTATTCCGGTTGAAGCCGGTCGCGACCAGCGTATCCATGTTTCGGTTCGGCAGCAGGTCTCCGGCCAGTTGCTGAATCGTGAATTGGTCGAACGGCAGATCGCGATTGATCGCGTCGATCAACCAGTGGCGGTAGCGCCACGCCCAGGGACGCGACCGGTCTTTCTCATATCCGTCGCTATCCGCGTAGCGCGCCTGGTCCAGCCAGTAGCGCGCCCACTTCTCCCCGTAGTGCGGCGAAGCGAGCAACTGATCCACCGTACGCTCGTAGGCATCGGGGCGCGTGTCGTTGAGAAACGCGCTCACCTCTTCGGCCGTTGGCGGCAGCCCCGTGAGATCCAGGCTGACGCGCCGCAGCAGCGTGAGTTTGCCGGCCTCGGCGGAGGGCGCAATGCCTTCCTTCTCGAGCCGGGCAAGGATGAAATTGTCCACCGCGTTGCGCGCCCATTTGCTGTTGCTCACGGCGGGCGGCGCCGGATGCTGAATCTTCTGGAAAGACCAGTGCGGCGCCCGTTCGGTCCACTGCACGCCCTGATCGATCCACGCCCGTAGCAGGCCCACTTCTTCCGCCGTGAGGTGCGCGCCCGCCGGCGGCATCACCTTCTTCTCCACGCCCGCTACCAGCAGAATCAGGCGACTCTCCGCGCTCTTGCCCGGCAGGATGTCGGCGCCGGACGCGCCGCCCTTCAACGCCGCGGCCTTCTGATCCAGGCGCAGTCCGCTCATCTGCTGTTGTGCGCCGTGGCACACCAGGCAGCGCTTCGTCAGCAGCGGTTCAATGTCGCGTGTGAACTCTACCTTGATCTTCGCGGGCGGCGGCAAGGTCGCATCGGCGGCCCGTGCCGGTGTCCACGCAAGCAGGCACGCAAGCGCCCCGCACAGCATCCCCAATCTCAGCATCGGACCTATTATATTCCCGCGAGCCCTTGCCGCGGCACGTTGCTCTGCCGCCTGCCCACATTCCTGGTGTGTCCGCCTGGTGTGTCCGCCTGGTGTGTCCGCCTGGTGTGTCCGCCTGAAGTGTCCGCAAGAACGGATCGCCGGCGCGGGTGTATATTGAATCCAATCATGTTCGTCAGAAGGTTCTTGCTGGCGGCCGCCTTGTCTTCGGCCGCGGGGAATGCCCAAGTGGGCTTCAATCGCGATATCCGCCCCATCATGGCGGAGACCTGTTTCCGCTGCCACGGACCGGACAAGAGTTCGCGCATGGCCGGAATGCGTCTCGACCTGCGCGAAGAGGCGCTCAAACCCAATCGCAACGGCGTCGCCCCCATCGTGCCCGGCGACCCCGAGCACAGCGCCATCGTTACCCGCGTCTTCGCCACCGATGCGCGCGTCATGCCGCCCGCCTCCGCCCACAAAGACCTGACCCCAACCCAGAAAGAGACCATCCGCCGCTGGGTCGCCGAGGGCGCGAAATACGAGGGTCACTGGGCCTATCAACCCGTGGAGCGTCCGGCAAGTGCCGCTGCGGGGAACCCCATCGACCGCTTCGTCCGCGACCGCCTCGCCCGTGAGGTCCTGCAGCCTTCCCCGGAAGCCGACCGCCGCACCCTCGCCCGCCGCGTGGCGCTCGATCTTACCGGCATTCCGCCCACGCCCGAGGAGGTCGCTGCATTTCAAAAGGACCCCTCGCCCAACGCCTACGAGAAGCTGGTCGATCGCCTGCTCGCCTCCCCGCGCTATGCCGAGCAGCAGACCATGCACTGGCTGGACGTGGTCCGCTACGCCGATACCTGCGGCTTCCACGGCGACAACGGCTTCCCCGCCTGGCCCTACCGCGATTACGTGCTCCACTCCTTCCGCGACAACAAGCCCTTCGACGAATTCACCCGCGAACAACTTGCCGGAGATCTGCTTCCCAACCCCACGCGCGAGCAGCGCACCGCCTCCGCCTACAACCGCTTGAACCGCACCTCCGCCGAGGGTGGCCTGCAGCCCAAAGAGTATCTCGCGAAGTATGCCGCCGATCGCGTGCGCACCGTCGCCGCCGTGTGGATGGGCGGCACGCTCGGCTGCGCCGAATGCCACGACCACAAATTCGATCCCTTCGCCTCGCGCGATTTCTACTCGATGAAGGCCTTCTTCGCCGACATCAAAGAGACCGGCCTCGTTCCCGATCGCGGCAAGAGCGCCTGGGGCGCGCAGATGGCCATGCCCACGCCCGCGCAACAGCAACAGTTGGATTCGCTGCAACACCAACTGGAAGCCGCGCGCGCCACGCTCACCGAGAAACTGAAATCGCTTGAACCGCGCCGCCCCGAATGGGAAAAACAGATCCTCGCCCGCCATCAGGCCGGGGACCTTGCCTGGCGCGCGCAGCATCCGCTCACCGCAACCTCCGCCAACGGCGCCGTGCTCACCATCTACAACGAGAGGGAAGTCGATTACACCCTCTACGATGGCAGCAATCAGACCGCCTTCCGCGCCCCCGGCAACGGACTCGTCGTCGCCACCGGACCCAATCCCAATAACGAGACCTACACCGTCACCTTCAAGCCCGGCGCCGGAACCTGGCGCGAGATGGGGCTCGAAGTCGTGATGGATGAGAGCCTCCCCGGTCTGCGCGTGGCGCGCGGCGGCGATAAACTCGTCATCAACGAAATCGAAGTGCGGGCCGGCTCCCAACCCGTCCGCTTCGTCACCGGCATCGCCAATCTGAATGGTCAGGCCAACGAGTATCTCCCCTCTGGCGCCATCGATGGCGACCCCAACACCGCCTGGGCCATCAGCGGCTACAACGAAGTCGCCAAGGCCTTCCTCGCGCTCAAATTCGCCGCGCCTCTCGCCACCACGGCGGAGACCGTCCTCACCGTCCGCCTGCGCCAGGATTCTCCCGTGCGCCGCGCCACCATGGGGCGCTTCCGCTTGCACCTCTCCGCCAGCGAATATTCCTGGCCCGCCGCCGACAAGGGCAAAGAGATCCCCGATGCCACGCTCAAGGCGCTCGCCGTCCCCGAAGCCGAGCGCACCGCCGCGCAGAAGAGCGCCGTAGCCACGCTCTTCCAGTGGGCCATGGAGGATGCTCAGCCTGCCTCCGCACAGGTGTCCAAACTCGATCAGGCCGTCGCGCTGCTCGAACTCGCGATCCCCCCGCGTCATGGTCTCCGAAGCCGTCACGCCCCTCGAGACCCGCATCCTGCCGCGCGGCAACTGGATGGATGAGACCGGCGACATCGTCACCCCCGCCATCCCCGGCTTCCTCGGCAAACTCCAGACCGGCGGAGCCCGCGCCACCCGCCTCGATCTCGCCAACTGGCTCGTGAGCCCGCAAAATCCCCTGACCGCGCGAGTCACCGTCAATCGCCTGTGGCGCCAGTTCTTCGGCATGGGCATCTCCAAAGTGCTCGACGATCTCGGCTCGCAGGGCGAGTGGCCCTCCCACCCCGAACTCCTCGACTGGCTCGCCGCCGAATTCGTGCAGCCGCAATATCAGGCCGCGGGCGCGCACGCCTGGGACCTCAAACACCTCATCCGCACCATCGTCACCAGCCAGACCTATCGCCAGTCGTCGCTCAGCACGCCGCAACTCGATGAGCGCGATCCCGATAATCGCCTGCTCGCGCGCCAGAGCCGCTTCCGCGTGGATGCCGAAGTTGTCCGCGATATCGCGCTCTCCGTCTCTGGCCTGCTCGTGGAAAACTTCGGCGGCCCCAGCGCCAAACCCTACCAGCCCGATGGCTACCTCGCCACCCTCAACTTCCCCAAGCGCGAATACTCCGCCAGTCACGGTGATGACCTCTACCGCCGCGGCGTCTATACGTGGTGGCAGCGCGCCTTCCTCCACCCCAGCCTGCTCACTTTCGATGCGCCCACCCGCGAAGAGTGCACCATCAATCGCGTCAACTCCAACACGCCGCTGCAGGCGCTTGTGCTGCTCAACGATCCCATCTATGTGGAAGCCGCGCGCGTCTTCGCGCAGAACATCCTGCAGCATGGCCGGGATTGGAATGCGCGCGTCGAGTGGGCCTTCCAGCGCGCCGTCGATCGCCCACCCACCGCCGATGAACGCGCGGCCCTTACCACCCTTCACAGCAAGAGCCTCGCCCAATTCCAGCGCTCTCCCGCCGAAGCGCGCCAACTCGCGCACGAAGGCGAAGCGCCCGTCGCGGCCAATCTCTCCGAGACCGAACTCGCAGCCATGACCACCGTGGCGCGCGCCATCCTCAACATGCACGAGACCATTACCCGGAACTGAGGCCACCATGAATCCACACAGGAATGCAGCACAGGAAAGCATTCACAACGTTCACCGGCGCAACGTCCACCGGCGCACCTTCCTGCGCTACGGACTCTCCGGCCTCGGTCTCGTCGGCCTCAACGCCCTGATGGCGCAGCAGAGCGGCGGCACCCGCGGCGCCATCAGCCCGCTCCACCATCCCGCCAAAGCCAAGCGCGTGATCTTCCTCTATCAGGCCGGCGGACCCTCGCACCTGGAGACCTTCGATTACAAGCCGAAGCTCGCCGAACTGCATGGCAAGGGCATGCCCGAATCCTTCACCAAGGGCCAGCAAATCGCGCAATTGCAGGGCAAGCCGCTCATCTGCTATGGCCCGCAGCACAACTTCCGCACCTTCGGCAAAAGCGGCCAGCGGATCTGCGATCTCTTCCCCCACATCGGCTCCGTCGCCGATGACGTCTGCATCATCCGCTCCATGTGGACCGAGCAGATCAATCACGATCCCGCCCACACCATCATGAACACCGGCTCCATCCTCGCCGGACGCCCCAGCATGGGCTCGTGGGCGCTCTACGGACTCGGCGCCGAAACCGAGGATCTCCCCGGCTTCGTGGTCCTGCTCTCCGCCGGGCGCGGCGGCCAGATGCAGCCCATCGCCGCCCGCCAGTGGTCCGCCGGACTCCTGCCCAGCCGCTTCCAGGGCGTCAAACTGAACTCCATCGGCGACCCCGTGCTCTACATCCAGAACCCGCACGGCATGAACGCCGCGATGCAGAAGGATTCCATCGACGCCATCAACGCCCTCAACCACTCGCAATACGGCACGCTCAAAGATCCCGAGATTCTCACCCGCGTCGCGCAATATGAGATGGCCTTCAAGATGCAAACCTCCGTGCCCAATCTCGTCGATATGAGCAAAGAGTCGCAGCAGACGTTGGATGCCTATGGCGCGCACCCCGGCGATGGCTCCTTCGCCTCCAACTGCCTGCTCGCCCGCCGCCTCGCCGAGCGCGGCGTGCGCTTCATTCAGCTCTACCACCGCGATTGGGATCACCACAGCGGCGTCAAAGCCAACGTCGCGCTCAAAGCCGAAGAGGTGGACCGTCCCACCGCCGCCCTCATCACGGACCTGAAGCAGCGCGGCATGCTCGACGATACGCTCGTCATCTGGGGCGGAGAGTTCGGCCGCACTCCCATGTCACAAGGCGGCGATGGCCGCGACCATCACATCAAGGGCTTCTCCTTCATGGTCGCCGGCGGCGGCATGAAGCCCGGCATCAGCTACGGCACCACGGACGAACTCGGCTATGCCGCCGAAGAGAACCCCGTCAGCGTCCACGATTTCCACGCCACCATGCTCCACACCCTAGGCGTGGACCACAAGCGCCTCGCCATCAAATTCCAGGGCCTCGACGTCCGCCTCACCGGCATCTCCGGCAACGTCGTCAAAGACATCCTGGTCTAGTGGGACAGGCCATCGTCTTTCGTGGCCTGTCTTGCTAATCTGTCTTGCTAGCCTGTCTTGCTAATCTGTCTTGCTAACCTGTCTTGCTAATCTGTCTTGCTAATCTGTCTTGCTAATCTGTCTTGCTAATTTGTCTTACTAACCTGTCTTGCTAATCTGTCTTGCCAATCTGTCTTGCTAATCTGTCTTGCCAATCTGTCTTGCTAATCTGTCTTGCTAATCTGTCTTGCCAATCTGTGTTCCCCGCCGCTTCCGCTACCCCACCACCGTCTTCACATTCACGAACTCGCGAATCCCCCACGCGCTCAATTCCCGCCCGTACCCCGACGCCTTCACGCCCCCGAACGGCAACCGCGCGTCCGACGCCACCATGCGATTCAGAAACACCATTCCCGCCTCGAGTTCATCAATGAACCGCGCCTGCTCCCCCGCATCGTTCGTCCACGCGCTCGCGCCCAACCCGAATGGAGTATCGTTCGCCAGCGCAATCGCATGATCCAGATCCCGCGCCCGCAGCAGCACCGCCACCGGACCGAACAGTTCCTCCCGGTACGCCGGAGAATCCACCGGTACGTCCGCCAGCACCGTGGGCGCAAAATAATTTCCCGCGCCTTCCAACGCGTGTCCGCCCGTCAGAAGCCGCGCGCCCATCTCCACCGAACGCTTCACCTGCTCCAGCAGTTCTTCACGGATCGCCGGAGTCGCCAGCGGACCCACCTGCGTCGTCCCGAGCATCGGATCGCCTACCACCAGCCCCGCCATCGCCGCCACGAACCGCGCCTCGAATTCCGCCGCGATCCCTTCCGCCACGATGAACCGCTTGGCCGCGATGCAGGATTGCCCGTTGTTGATCACCCGCGCCTGTACCGCCGTGCGCACCGCCGCTTCCAGATCCGCGCTCGGCATCACGATGAAGGGATCGCTCCCGCCCAACTCCAGCAGGCTGCGCTTGATCTGCCGCCCCGCCTGCCCGCCCACTTCGCGCCCCGCCGGCTCGCTCCCCGTCAGCGTCACAGCCTTCACTCGCGGATCCGCAAGCACACCTTTCACCGCCATCGCGCCGATCAGCAGGGTCTGAAATACATCCGCCGGAAAGCCCGCGCGCCGCACAATGTCTTCAATGGCCAGCGCGCACTGCGGCACATTCGACGCATGTTTCAACAGCCCCACATTCCCCGCCATCAACGCCGGCGCCAGAAACCGGAACACCTGCCAGAAGGGAAAATTCCAGGGCATCACCGCCAGCACCGCGCCCAGCGGCTGATAGCGGATGAAACTGCGCGCGCCGCCCGTATCCACCGCCTCGTCCGCCAGCAGGCGCTCGCCGTGCTCCACGTAGTAGCGGCATGCCGTGGCGCACTTCACCGCCTCCTGCCGCGCGGAGGCGAGCGTCTTGCCCATCTCCAGCGTCATGATGCGCGCGAACGTCTCCTGCTCCGCTTCGAGGATCTGCGCCGCCCGCTCCAGCCACTGCGCGCGCTCGTGGAACGTCGTGTGGCGGTAGCTGCGGAAGGCCGCGTCGGCGCGGGCCAGTTTCTCTTCTAGCTCGGAATCCGTGAGTGCTTCAAACGTGGCAACGCACTCGCCGGTGGCGGGATTAACAGTCGCGATCATGACACCTTATTGTAGGAGCCGTCGCACCGTTTGCAATCCGCCGGCGCGCTGAATTCCGGGCACGAAGAAGCGTTCCACGTACTGCTCGTCACTGCCCGTGAAATCGCCCAGGCCGGCCTGCAGCGTCACCTTCCGCGGCGCCACCGCCGCCGCGAACTGGCACCACACCGCGGCCTTGCCCACGCCCACCACTTCCACATCGTCCGCTCCCATCGCCGCCAGCACCGTCAGAATGTCCTGCACCCGGTTCGCATCGTCGGACCGGTTGAAGGTGAGGAACATCTTCGCATCGCGATTCCTCGGCGCCACCGCCGCTCCCGTCTGGAATGCATCGATGGCCACGATCGGCCGCCCCGTCTTCGCCAGCGCCACATACTCCGGCGATTTGCGTGCAGCCTCCGCGCCCTCCGGATGCACGAACAGAATCTTCTTCCCCTGCCCCGCCACCGAGAAGCCCGCCACCCGGTCGCCCTTGCCCGCGCGCGACCACGCTACCTTCTCGCCCTTGGCCTCGCTGATCACCTTAGCCGGCCATTCCGCGCCCAACGCGAACGTCAGCATCTCCCGCAACTGCGCCTTGTTCGTAACCCCCGCCGCGAGCCCCTGCGACATCTTCACCCACTGCGCCACCAGCGCGTCGTAGGAAAGCGCGCCCGCCGGCAGCGTCCGG
>CAIRBY010000836.1 GCA_903876865.1 uncultured Acidobacteriia bacterium | reverse complement strand
CTTTCCCCTGCCAACCTTTCCCCTGCCAACCTTTCCCCTGCCAACCTTTCCCCTGCCAACCCTTCCCGTGCCAGTACCTCCCCCACCCAGCGTCTCAACCTGTTCCGGCTGCGGTAAATCGCGCATCCTCAAATGTGAACACAGCGAATCTCCGTGTCCCCGATCCCATGCGACTGCGGCTTCGCCAGGGTCGGGCGCACTCACTTTGGCTTCTCCCTCACGGCCGCCGTCCGGAATCCCTCGCTCGGGTTCGCGCAGCCACAATACCGCGGGCACCAGCAGTAACCCCGGCGCCGCCGCCAGCATCAGCGCCGCACGCCATCCGTACGCCTGCGCCACCGGACCGCTGATCGCGAGGCTCAGCATCACCCCCACCGGCACCGCCGTCATAAAGGCCGCCATGGCCCGAGCGCGCCGCTCCGGCGGCACCAGGTCGCCGATCCAACTCGTGGCCGCGGGCGTGCATGCAGCCTCCCCAATCCCCACCCCTAGCCGTGTCGCCAATAGCATCGCGTAGCTGGACGCCGCGCCAGCCAGGCCCGTGAGCCCGGTCCATACCGCGATCCCGATCGCCAGCAGTCCGCGCCGCGGCCGCGTGTCCGCCAGCTTGCCCAGCGGCATTCCCGCCAGTGCGAAGACCACCGTGAACAGCGTGACCAGTCCGCCTAATTGTGTGTCGGAGAGGGAGAATTCGTGACGGAGTGGTTCGAGGATCGCGCCCAGCGCCTGACGGTCGTAGAAGTTGAGAACGTTGACCAGAAACAGAACGGCCAGTGCAGGTCCAACTCGTTTGGATCTCACTGGCCGCTCATGCTACCACATCTGTGCCTTCTGGTTTGTGCTACATCTTGATTTCGCTGTCCCTCAGATCCTTGGGCGTCTTCGGAGCCTTGGGTGGCTTCGGCGGTGTGGGCGCCTCGTCGTCCGGATCCTGGCTGGCCGAGGTGCCTTCCTTACGCACCGAAATCCAGCCCCGGTTCGCCGTGAGTTTCAGGTTCGGCCCCTCGCCCACCTTGCCCGTCAGCGTCGCGCTCCGCCCCGTCACTTCCTTGCGGATCTGCGCACTGAAATCGTTGACCGCGTCGCCGTGCTCGGAAGTCGCTTCCAGTTGGAAGGTCGCCTTCTCCGGTAGTAGCAACTCGACTTTGCCGTTCCCGGAACGAGCCTGAATCGCCCCCAGCGGCAGCTTGCCCGGTGTGATTTCGATATCGCCGCGATCGGTTTCCACCTCCGCCGATTGCGTGAACTGCCCCAGCTTGATATCGCGTGCGCGTCCCACCAGCCGTACCGGCCCGGTCAGACCCTTGCCGTTGAATTCGCCCAGGTCCATGCTGATGCTGCCGGGCACTGCCTGCACGCTCAACTCGGTTCCCTTGGTGCCTTCAAATTGGAGCGGCTTGGCCAGGTTCTTGAACTCCAGCGAACCGCTGAAGCTGCCGTTAATGGTGACCTGTCCGGCGATGTTCTCCATCGTCACGTCGCCCCCGCGCCCCTGCAATTCGATGCGGCCCTTCACGTCCAGCGCGCGCACCAGATCGCTGCGCCCGATATCCAGCCGCGCGTTGCCGGCCAGTTTCTGCAGGCGCACATCGCCGTGCGTGGAAGAGATCTCCACGTCGCCATCGATCTCGCCGATCTCGTGATCGCCGTTGCCGCCGCGCGATTCCACCGCCATGCCCCGCGGCACGGTCACTTCCAAATCGTCCGTGATGCGCTGGTTGCGCCCCACGCGATCCTGGTTGGTGCGGATCACCAGGCGGTCGCCCTGCCGCACGATCTCCACCGGCGTATTGCCGTTGGCGCGGTCGGCTTCGTCGCGGTTGTAGCCGCGAATCTCCTTGCGCCCGGTCACGGTCACATCCGCAACTTCTGCGCCCGTTACTTTCAGGTTGCCGCGAGGATTCTCGAAGACGATCCGTTTCATGCCCGCGGCGCTCGCCGTGGCCGATACCGGGTAGTCATACTGCTGGCCCCAGAAATCCACGCCGCCGAGTTGGAAGCGCGCCCCGTGTTCCCGCGCCTGCCAGATTCCCGTGCCGAAGAGGCAGATGAATATCACCAGCACGATCTCGCCGCCGCTGAAACTG
>CAIRBY010000835.1 GCA_903876865.1 uncultured Acidobacteriia bacterium | reverse complement strand
CGATGTTCTCCAAGTGGAGTCCGCAGCAGATCAAGATGACGACCGGAGCGGACCAGGTGTGGGTGTTCGACGGCAAGTACTACCTCGTGCTGATCGCGCTGTTGATTGTGTGGGGAATGCTGTTCCTGGATCTGGTGCGGATCACGGGGGCGCGCTCGGTGGTTTCGAGCGTGGCGTTCCAGTTCTGCATCATCAGCGCGGCGGCGGTTTTCATTTTGCCAACGACGATCCTGCTGCCGGGCTTTCATCACACGCTGGTGTACATTGCCGAGCGGATGTCGCTGGGGGTGGGAATCTGCGTATGCGCGCTGCTGGCGGGGGCGTGTCCGCGGGTGTTCGAGCGGTACGCGATGGTGATGGTGGCGATGGTGTTCTTCGGCTTCCTCTACCGTGACGAGCGGATTTTGAATTCGCTGGAAGACCGGATGGAAGACGTGATTGCGCGGCTGCCGAGCGGACAGCGGGTGGTGAGCGCGGTGGACGACCCGTATCTGCATGTGTTCGCGGTCACGCACATGATCGACCGCATCTGCGTGGGGCGGTGTTTCAGTTACGCGAATTACGAGCCTTCGACCTCGCAGTTCCGGATTCGGGCGGTGGCGCCGAACCGCTACGTGACGGCGCGGTACGCGGATTCGTGGAAGATGCAGAACGGCAGCTATGTGGTGCAGGAGCGGGATCTGCCGCTGCTGCAACTGACTCTGGACGAGAGCGGGCAACTGGCAGTCCGCAATTTGAAAGCAGGCATGAAATGTGGAAGCACCTCACTCAAAGCGTTACCGGATTTGCTCCCGTTGAGTTAAATTTGCGGCCGGTGGCGGAGTGGCCGTGGCGCAAGATCCTGGCGGATGCCGGGCTGGTGGCGGCGTTCATCCTGACCAGTTCGTTTTTGATGAACCGGTAAAAACCGTAAGGATGCTTACGGTTTTTTGGGGCGGAAGTGCTTTGTTTTCAGCAAAGCCTCAGAGAAAGCCGCTCGATGCTTACGGTTTTGCAGGGGCTAGCCGGCGATGTGGCCGGGGGCGGTGAGCATGACCATCAGATTCCAGACCACCAGCAGGCTGTACCAGTACGAGACCCAACGGATGACATGGTTTTTGTGGGTATAGACGCAGTACCCACCCAGAGCAAGGGCTAACCCTTTAGAAGCCACTACGCCGGCAGCCGGGCCGGCATGCATGAGCATACGGATGAAGGGGCTGGCTTCGGCTGCACCGACGCGAAAGCCGACTAGCGTGGTGAGCAGATCCAGGAGTTGGAGATATACGAAGACCGAGTAGATTCCCATTTGGCTTGTTTGTCCTAGGGAACTATCGGCTGTTCCCTGAAAATAGTTTAGCCCTTCCGTTACCAAATAAATCGTCGATTTTGTACCGCCTGTACTGGGCTGCGTCCCGCGTTCTAGTACAAAACAAGCAATTTAGGACTACGCGCGCCACTTCTTGAGGAGTTGGTGACCGGAGTTTGGAATGGGGCACATTCTGCTAGATTGGAGGACAGTGAATCCCTCGGTGTACAGCCCGTTTCTGCTGGTGGAAGCGAGCGGGCGGCGGTTCCCCCTTGGCGACGGACAGTCCTGGGCGATCGGGCGCGGGGATGGGTGCGTCGTGATGCTGGAGAGCCGTTCGGTTTCCCGGTTGCACGCGCTGATTCAGCGGAAGGATACGGGCGAACTGGCGCTGGTGGACCTGGGCAGCCGCAACGGGAGCTTTCTGAACGGCAAGCGGGTGAGCTTCCGGTGGTGCTGAACGACCGGGACCGGCTGGTATTCGGGGATCAGGAGCTGATTTTCCGCAATCCGGAGCGGGCGGAGAGCGTGGCGGGCGCGGCGGTGGCGGACGGGCGCAACGAGCCGACGACGGCGCTGAATACGCATTCGCTGACGACGATCCTGGTGGTGGACATCCGCGATTTCACGGTGCTGGCGCGGCAGTTGCCGGAGGCGCTGCTCTCGCAGACGATCGGCACGTGGTTTCTGCGCAGCGGGCAGATCGCGGTGCGGCACGGGAGTTGGGCGCAGAAGTACATTGGCGACGCGGTGATGGCGGTGTGGGTGCACGACCGTCCGGAGAATGTGGAGGCGGACGTGATGCGGGCGCTGCGGACGGTGAGCGAGATCAATGCGGCGACGGAAGAGATCAGTCAGACGCTGGCGCTGCCGGCGCCGCTGCGGATCGGGGCGGGGCTGAATACGGGAACGGCGATTATCGGCGGGACGGATTACACGGCGCTGGGGGATACGGTGAACGCGGCATTCCGGCTGGAGACGGCGACGAAGGGGATCGGGCTGGGAGTGGCGATCGGGGAGCGGGTGTACCTGGGGTTGCCGGATGTGGCGCGGCGGGTGTTTGTGCGGCGGGACGTGCAGTTGAAGGGGTACGAGGGGACGAGCACGGCCTTCGCGATTTCATTTGAAGGGCTGGCGGAGATGTTGGGGCGGGCGGGGTAAGACGCCAAGGAAACTTATCAGTGGGCTGGGTTAGCGGCCCATTTATGGGTAGTTATCAACTTATTCCGAGCAGAGTTACCAAAGTTACCGAAGTAAGTCGCGAGCAGGTCAAGGTTTGTCCTGGACCGAAGAGGCGAAAGGTAGTATGGTGGCTATGAGTTCCTCATGGCAAGTCCTGGGATAAGCCCACCGCTGAGTCTCCACGACGAAGTTGCACGGCTTCGTGTTCGCAATGTCGAACTGGAGCGCGAATTGCGGGAGTCGCGCGAGGTGCTGGAGCGCATGCCTGTCATGGTTTCTATCCTGCGGGCGCCCGACTTCGTGTACGCATACGTCAATCCTGCGTTTGGAAAGCTGGCTCCGGGGAAGGAATTCCTGGGGCGCCGCTTCGAGGATGTTTGGGCGGAGGTTTCGTGCCCTCTGGTGGAAATTCTGCGGAACGTGATTCGGACGGAAGAGCCGTTTCAACGCGTGGATGCTCCTTATACCATTCAGCGCGGACCGGGAGAGCAGCCGGAAGCGCTGTATGTCAGCTACAGCTGGATTCCGCTGGCGGGACCGGATGGCAAGCCCGATCGGATTCTGACGCTCGCGAGCGAAACGACCGAAGCGGTCTTGCGGCGGCAGGTGGAGGGTGCGTTGTTTGGCAGCCGGGCCAAGCTGGCGGGCGCGCTGGCGAGCATGACCGACGCGGTCTTCATCTCCGACGCGGCGGGGAGATTCGTGGAGTGCAACGAAGCGTTTGCGACCTATCACAAGTTCGCGAGCATGGAGGAGACGCCGAAGCGGCTGGCCGAATATCCCGAGTTGCTGGAGGTGTGTTTCGCCGATGGCAGTGTGGCGCCACTGGATATGTGGGCGGTGCCGCGGGCGCTGCGAGGCGAGACGGCTACGAATGCGGAATACCGGTTGAGGCGGAAGGACACCGGCGAGAAGTGGATCGGGAGCTACAGTTTTGCGCCGATCCGGGACCGGGACGGGGCCATCGTGGGGTCGGTTGTGGTGGGGCGGGATGTGACGGCGAGCAAGCAGGCTAAGGCGGAGACGGTGGAGCGGTTGAGCGTGCTGGCGGGAGGGATCGCGCACGATTTCAATAATCTGCTGGTGGGGGTGATCGGCAACGCGGGGCTGGCGCTGCAGCACCTTACGCCCGAGCACGCGGCGCACAAACTGGTAGAGCGCGTGATCCACGCCGGCGATCAGGCTGCGCAGTTGACGCGGCGGATGCTGGCGTACTCCGGCAAGGGGCGGTTTGAGGTGGAGCGCCTGAATCTCTCTCAGCTGATTCCGGGACTGGCCGAGAAGGTGGAGGCGACGCTTTCCGGCAAGATCGTGCTGCGGTTGGAACTGGACTGGGATCTGCCGCCGGTGGAAGCGGATCGAGGCGAGATCGGGCAGGTGTTCCTGGATCTGGTGCGGAATGCGGAGGAGGCGATTGGAGAGGCTGCGGGCACGATCACAGTAAGCACCGGGGTGCGGCAGGTGGACGCGGATTTCCAGCGGGTGCACGCGGAGGCGGCGGGGCTGCCGCACGGCAGCTACGTGTGGCTGGAGGTGCGCGACACGGGGTGCGGGATGGATGCGGCCACCAAGGCGAGGATTTTCGACCCGTTCTTCTCGACCAAGTTTACGGGGAGAGGGCTGGGTCTGGCGGCGGTCAGCGGGGTGGTGCGGGGGCATAAGGGCAGCATCCTGGTGGAGACGGCGGTGGGCAAGGGCAGTTCGTTCACGCTGCTGTTCCCGGTGGCGCCGGGGGCGGTGGCGGATGGGGCGCCAAGCCGGGCGGGAGCGTCCGCTGTGGTGCTGGTGGTGGATGACGAGGAGTTGGTGCGGGAGCTGGCGAAGAACGTCCTGGAGATGCGGGGGTACACGGTGCTGCTGGCGGAGAGCGGGCAGGCGGCGCTCGAAGTGTATCGAAGGCATGGGGAGGAGATCGGGCTGGTCATCCTGGATTTGAGCATGCCGAATCTGAACGGGCGTGAGACGTTGGTGGAATTGCGCAAGGTGCGGCGGGATGTGAAGGTGATTCTCTCGAGCGGGTATAGCGAAGGCGAGGCGATGCGGGGGTTTGCGGGGATGGCGGTGTCGGGGTTTCTGCAGAAGCCTTATCACGTGGGGAAGATTGTGGAGAAGGTGCGGTTGGCGCTTGGGTGAGGGGCGGGAAAGCGCGGCTGGGGCGCGAAAAGCGCTTGGGCGAGGGAGCTGGGGAGAGGAGTGGGGAAGAGCTAAGTTAGTGGGACATGCCGGGAGGCCTGCCCTACTACTGCATCCAGGAGTTGAGGGTGAGGGCGAGGGCGGCGGCGGGTGCTAAGAAAGTCGGTGGTGGGGAGGTTGTGCTGTATTTGTATTCATTCGCGCTTCCAGATGGTAGGAGAGCCGCAAATGACAAAGAAGAGCAGGATCATCTCACTGATGCCGGCACTGATGCTGGGGCTGCTAGGCCCAAACAGCGCTGACGCGCAGGCCGGAGAAGGCCGAAACGGGACTCCGGTGGCAGGGCGGACGAGCACCGCGAAGCCGGGTGCGACCGTCTCCGTCAAGAAGGTGGAGGTCTCCCGCAAGGCGCCGGTTTCCGGACAGACCATCAAGGCGAGAAACGGTGAGAAGGTGACCATCACGCTCGTCCACAAGAGTCCATTTGAGACCTGCACAATGGACAGCAAGCGCGATGCGGTCGAGCCGGAAAGCAGCGCGGTGGCTCAACTGATCTCGCTGGGCATGGCGGCGGCCGGGACCTTCACCGGATTCACGGTCATGGGTGCTCCCATCCCCACCACCGATGTGAACGCGTTAGCAGAATTCAAAAGTGAGGCGAAGCCGAATGGCAACACGGCGACGGGGCGGTTGATCCTGGGGCGGCTGGACGAATTGAGGCGAGCTACGGCCGACCGGAAGCTTGCCATCGAAGAGACGGTCAAGGCTTATCAAGCCAACGCAAAGCAGTTGAAGGGCTTCTTCCAAGCAGAGCCGGACCCGCGCAGTTTTGAAACGAGCCGAAAGGCCTCGAAGACCCTGGTGGATGGCCTTCTGAAAAAGGACCTCTGGAATACGGTGGATCTGGAACTCGCGTACAAGACGGTTACTGAGCTGACGGCTAAGTATGATGCCGACGTGGTCGCCAATGAGGATGACTTGCGCAGAATCCACCTCAGGATCGTGCAGGTCCGGCGGCAACTCGATGTCCTGGCGAGCACGCTGACGGATCTGACGGCGGCGCGCACCAAGTTGAGCGCGGTAGCGGATTACCTGGATGCACTCGAACATCCCGAGTGGGAGAAGGCGTTCGAGTTGAACGCGGACAGGGACGCGAAGGTCACGGGCAGTATTTCGTGCAGCGACACCCAGACGAAAGAAGTGACATTGAACCCGGTCTATTTCACGGTGACCTATCAGAACCTGGCGCGGTTCACGATGTCGGGCGGGGTGCTGTTCTCACTGGTGCCGAAACAGACGTTTGCGATCAACCCGGTGCTGGACAGCCGTCCAGCGGGCGCCGTCGCGACTTTTCATAACGAGCTGACAAAAGAGAGCAGCAGGCCGCAACTGGTTCCATTCAGCCTGGGGCATCTGCGGCTTCGGGACTGGAAGGTGAAGGAGCAGCAGTTCACGTTCAACTATGCCGGGGGCTTTGGCGTGAATCCGAATGGCGGGACCACGGAAACGGAGTTCGCACCGGTAGGCATCTCGTTGGGGATCGGGAGCTTCTACGTGTCCGCGGTGGGGCATTGGGCGCGCACTCCGGAACTGTCGGGCGGGTTTCGGGTGGGTGATACGGTCTCGGGCGACATCAAGTCGCCGCCCTTGACGCACAGCTGGAATCCCGGCTTCGCGTTTGGAATCACGTATAAGTTGCCACTTCCGAAATAGGCGGAATAGGCCGAGGGGAGTAGGGGGAAAAACCGATGTAACGTTCCGTCTGTCACCGGGTTTCACTGCATCCAGGAGTTGAGGGTGAGGGCGAGGGCGGCGGCGGCGGTTTCGGCGCGGAGGACGAAGGGGCCGAGGGAGACGGGTTGCCAGTTGGCGGCGAGGGCGGCGGCGCGTTCGGTGTCTGTCCAGCCGCCTTCGGGGCCGAGTAAGAGGGCGACGGAATCGCCGCGTTCGGCGGGGATTTCGCGGAGGAGCGGAGGGGCGTCCGCCTCATCGAGGAAGTAGCGGTGGGCGGCGGCTTCGGTGAGGCAGCGGTCGAAGCGCACGGCGGGGAGAATTTCCGGCATGGTGACGCGGCGCGATTGCTGGCTGCTCTCGCGGGCGATGCGCTGCCAGCGTTCGCGGCGTTTGACGGAGGCTTCGAAGAGGCCCTTATCGGTGCGGGCGGCATCGACGGGGAGGATGCGGTGGACGCCGAGTTCGGTGGCCTTCTCGACCATCCATTCGAAGCGGTCGAATTTGACGAGGGAGGCGCAGAGGGTGATGACGACGGGCGTGGGGACGGCGGGGAGGGGTTCGAGGACGCGGAAGTGAACGCGATCGCCGCGGGCTTCGAGGATCTCGGCGAGGAAGGCGTGCTGGTTATCGGAGATTTCGAAGCGCTGGCCGGGCTCGACGCGGAGGACGCGGGTGAGATGGCGGGCATCCTCGCCGCGGAGTTCGGCGGAGCCATCGGAGATCCGATCTACAAAGAAGCGTCGGCGGGCCACGATTTATTGTAACGGGTGAGGCGCGCGCGGGCGGGGGGATACAATCGGTACTGATGATTGCATTGTTGCGGGGCGTGCTACTGGAGAAACATCCGAACCAGGCGATTGTGGAGGCGGGCGGGGTGGGGTACGACGTGACGATCCCGGTCTCTACGTTCACGAAGCTGCCGGAGGTGGGGGCGGAGGTGCGGCTGCGGATTCATACGCACGTGCGCGAGGATGCGCTGGCGCTGTACGGGTTTCTGACGCAGGACGAGAAGGCGCTGTTCGAGAAGCTGGTGGGGGTGAGCGGGATTGGTCCGACGCTGGCGGTGAAGGTGCTCTCGGGGCTGGCGGCGCCGGAGCTGATTCTGGCGATCCGGCGGAACGAAGTGGAGAAGCTGGTGAAGCTGCCGGGGGTGGGGAAGAAGACGGCGGAGCGGATGGTGCTGGAGCTGCGGGACAAGCTTCCGGCGACGAGCGAGGAAGAGGCGGCGCTGCCGAAGGTGGAGGCGCTCTCGGCGGTGGATCAGGACGTGATGTCCGCGCTGCTGAATCTGGGGTGCGCGCGTCCGCATGCGGAGGCGGCGGTGCGGAAGGCAAAGGCGGCGGGGGTGGCGGCGGAGTTCGAGCCTCTGTTCCGGAAGGCGCTGGAGATGGTGCGGTAGGGGCGGGGCCTAGAACGGCAAAAGGCAGCAGGGCAAGAAAGGCAAGAAAGGCAAGAAAGGCAACGACAACAGCTTAAGGAAGTCGACAGGTCACGAAAAACGATGACCTGTCCTACTCGGGGCGTGCGTTAAGCTGGTAGCACATGCCCGAGCGGGAACTGATATCGGGAGATCTACAGGACGAGGATCTGCAGTTTGAAGTGGGACTGCGGCCGCGGCGGCTGGCGGATTTCACGGGTCAAAGCAAGCTGAAGGAAAATCTTTCGATTGCCATCGAGGCCGCGAAGCTGCGGGGCGAGGCGATGGATCACGTGCTGTTGTACGGGCCGCCGGGGCTGGGGAAGACGACGCTGGCTTCGATCATCGCCGAGGAGCTGGGCGTGAATTTCACGACCACGTCTGGTCCGGTGCTGCAGAAGAAACTGGATTTGACGGGGATCCTGACCAACATCAAGCTGCATCAGGTTTTCTTCATCGACGAGATTCACCGGCTGATGCCGGATGTGGAGGAGATGCTCTACACGGCGCTGGAGGATTTCCGGGTGGACATTCTGGTGGGCGCGGGACCGGGGGCGCGGGCGCATTCGATCCCGATGCCGCGCTACACGGCGATTGGCGCAACCACGCGGCAGGGGCTGGTGAGCGCGCCGTTGCGGGGGCGCTTCGGGCTGGTGCTGCGGCTGGACCCGTATTCGGTGGCGGAGCTGAAGCACATTGTACGGCGCTCGGCGAAGCTGCTGAACGTGGCGATTGAAGACAGCGCGGCGGAGGAAGTGGCGCGGCGGTGCCGGGGGACACCCCGGATTGCGAACCGGCTGCTGCGGCGCGTGCGCGATT
>CAIRBY010000834.1 GCA_903876865.1 uncultured Acidobacteriia bacterium | reverse complement strand
GTGACCTGCCTCCGAGCTGCCTTCGACCTCCGATTGAATCTCCCACTATATGAGTGATCCCGCAAAAACTGTCGTGCCGTCCGAGTCCCGTTCGGCCACCGTCAAGGTCGTTGTCGCGACCACGGTGATGCTGTCTTTCATCTCTTTCTGGCGCGCCGCCGCCATCGTGCTGAGCGACCTCGCCTCTAGCGCCTATTATGTGGGCGGCATCGCCGAAACCGCGGTCGGGAAATCCGCGCCGTGGTTCATCCTCTCGATCATGCTGTTCTCTTACGCCGTGCGCGCCATCTACATCGAGAGCTGTTCGATGTTCGTCCGCGGCGGCGTATATAAGGTCGTGCATGAGGCCATGGGCGGGACACTGGCCAAGTTCAGCGTCTCCGCGCTGATGTTCGACTACGTGCTCACCGGTCCGATCAGCGCGGTCAGCGCGGGCCTGTATCTGGGAGGCCTCATCAACGAACTCGGTGAGACTTTTCATGTGCCCGCCGCCAAGGTGTATCCCCCGTATTTCGCCGCGGGATTCGCCGTTGTGGTCACGCTCTATTTCTGGCGCAAGAACATCATCGGCATGCACGAATCGAGCGAGAAGGCGCTGCGCATCATGCAGATCACCACCGTGATGGTGGTGATTCTGATTGCCTGGTGCATTCTCACCATCATGAAGAACGGTTACCAACCGGTGCCGCTGCCGCTGCCCCAGAACCTCAAGTTCAACCCCGATGCGCTGGGCTGGCTCAAGGGGACGATGGCGCCCTCCATCACCGCCATCGCCATCATGATCGGCCTGGGCCACTCGCTGCTCGCCATGAGCGGTGAAGAGAGCCTGGCGCAGGTGAATCGCGAAATCGCGCATCCCAAACTCAAGAACCTGGAGCGCGCCGGTTTCGTGATCTTCGTCTACAGCATGGTCTTCACCTCGCTGGTCTCGTTCTTCGCCGTGATGATCATCCCCGATTCGGCCCGCCCGCAATTCCTCGACAACCTCATCGGCGGACTCTCCATGTACCTGATCGGTCCGCTGCCGCTCCGCCTGCTCTTCCATGGCTTTGTGGTGCTGGTCGGGACGCTGATCCTCTCCGGCGCGGTCAATACCGCCATCATCGGCTCCAACGGCGTACTCAACCGCGTGGCGGAAGACGGCGTGCTGCCCGAGTGGTTTCGCCATCCTCACAAAACGTTCGGTACCACCTCCCGCCTGATCAATCTGATCGTCGGGCTGCAGTTGCTCACCATCGTCATCAGCCGCGGCGATATGCTGATGCTCGGCGAAGCGTACGCCTTCGGAGTGGTCTGGAGCTTTGCCATGAAAGCGCTCAGCGTGTTGCTGCTGCGCTACAAACAGCCCGGCCACCGCGATTGGAAGGTGCCGCTCAATTTCCAGATCGGTAAGACCGAGATCCCGCTCGGCCTGATGATGATCACCGCCGCCCTCTTCGCCCTTGCCGTGATCAACGTGCTCACCAAGAAGACCGCCACCATCTCTGGCGTCACCTTCACCATCATCTTCTTCATCGTCTTCGAAGTCAGCGATCTGTATAACCGCAAACGCAAGGCGGCTCACGGTCACGAGACCGAGAAGTTCCGCCTCGACACGCATTCGGAGGTCTCCAAAGAGGCCGTGCACGTGCGTCCCGGCAACGTGCTCGTCGCCGTGCGCAATCCCAACCGTCTGCAGCACCTGGAACGAATTCTGCGCAAGACCGACACCCGCAAGATGGATATCGTGGTGCTCTCCGTACGCATGTTGAAGCCCGGTTCCGGCGAGTATGTGCTCGAGCCGGACCAGATGTTCTCAGACGCCGAGACCCAGGTCTTTTCCAAGGTGGTCACGCTGGCGGAAAAGGCCGGTAAGCACGTGGAACTGATGGTGGTGCTGGGCACCGATCCCTACGACGCCGTGGTGCAGACCGCGGCGCGGCTCCAGTCCTCGCGCATCGTGATGGGGCTCTCGCCCAAACTCACGCCCTCCGAACAGGGTGCGCAGGTGGGCGAGTATTGGGAGAAACTGCCCGAACCGCGGCCCTCGCTTTCGCTCGAACTGGTGCTGGAGAATCAGAAGGACGTCGTCTTCTTCAACCTCGGCCCGCATCCTCCCCGGCTCTGGCCCGAAGATATCGATCTGGTGCACCGCCTCTGGTTGGAACTCAGCGCCCGTGGCCCCGGCTCGAAACTCCATCACCGGGACGTCTTGAGCGTCGCCCTGCACCGCATGGCGGAGGATATGCGGTCCGCCCGCGCGCAGGACGTGGTGGACGATATCATTCGCGAATCCGACGGCCGCAGGCACCCGGAAGAGTAACTCTCCGCGGTCCGGTCATCCGGCTGATCTACCGTGGCGCGTACTTGTAGATCTTGCCGCCCTTCATGACGAAGGCGACGTGGCGGACCGCCGTGATATCCGCCAGCGGGTCGCCCTGCACGGCCACCAGATCCGCCTGGAGGCCTTCCGCGATGGAGCCGATCTGCCCGCCCATCCCGAGCGATTCGGCGGCGACGCTCGTGCCGCTGGTGATCGCGTCCATCGGCTGATCGCCGCCCTCTTTCACGCGGTAGATGAATTCCTCGGCATTGTGGCCGTGGGCGCCCGCCACCCCATCCGTGCCCAGGACCACCTTGACGTTGTGGGCGCGTGCGCGGCGCAATACCTGCGCCACCAGCGGCAGGCCCTTCTCCATCGCGGCGAAGCCCTCTTCGGTGTAGTTGCCGATGCCGAGAAACTTGGGCTTGTTGTCCAGGTAGTTGTGCAGTACCAGGAAATTGGGATCGAAGAAGGTCCCGCGCCGGGCCATCAGTTCAAGCGTGGCGTCGTCCAGGAAGGTGCCGTGCTCGATCGTGGTGCACCCGGCCTCTACGCTGGCGCGCGCGCCGTCGGACGAGTGCGCGTGCACCAGCGTCCGCAGTCCCTGGGCCTTGGCCTCGCCGCAGGCGGCGTTCAACTGTTCCGGTGTCATCGTCATCTTGCCCCCATCGCGGATGCTGGCCGTGGCGAAGATCTTCACCAGGTCGGCGCTGTCGCTCTTCATCTTCTGCACGTAGGCGCGAATGCGGGCCGGGTCGCCCGTGTTCTCATTCACCTGGCGCAGCGAGGTGAGCACGCGCGGTCCGGGAATCGTACCGCCGGCGATGCGCGCGCGCAGGTCGGCATCGAGTTCCGCCCCCACGCTCTGCACCGTGGTGAAGCCGCCCATCAACGTGGCGTAGAGGTTGGCGGCGGCGTACAGCGCGGCCTGCTGCGGCGTGGATTTGCTGCCGCGCCCGCCCTGTTCCAGTCGCTCCTCGGCGTTGAAGTACCAGGTGGCGTGAATGTGCGTATCGATCCAGCCGGGCATCACCGTCAGGCCGGAGAGATCGATGGAAGGCTTCTGATGCGCGTCCCCGATCCCCGTGATTCGCCCATTCTCGATGGTCAGTTCCTTGTTCTTCAGCACGTGGCCCCTGCCATCGATCAGCGTGGAGGTGCGGACGATGACCGGTTGGGCAGTGGCAGTTGCCGCGGCAAGCGCGGCGGCAAATAGCAGGTGGACGAAGTGGCGGAGCATAGAGGATCTAGCTTAGCGCAGCCCCGGGAACTGGGCGCCCACCCGGTTGTGTCGCCGCGGCGGGCGCGTTGCGCTGCCGGGGTGCATCTGCGAAACTGGCAATTCATGACTAGATTGCCGCTGCTGCTCCTGTTGTGCGCGCCGCTCGTGTATTCGCAGAGCAGCGGGACCCCGTTGAAAGAGACGCTGCACTACAGTATCGACTGGCGGCTCTTCAGCGCGGGCAAGGCGAAAGTTGAGTTCATTACGGAGGCGGGGGCTCGGCCGGGCTATCAGGTCAACCTGCATCTGGAGTCCACCGGCATTGTTTCCAAACTCTTCAAGGTGGCCGACGATTACACTTCCAACGGGAGCGCCAACTACTGCGCGGAGCGTCTGCAAATGACGGCGCAGGAGGGCAGCCGGCAGCGCGAAACCAAAATCACCTTCGATGGCGATGCGCGCAAGGCCACTTACGTGGAGCGCGACCGTCTGAAAAATACCGTCATCCTTGCCAAAGAGACGGAGATTCCCGCCTGCGTGCACGATGTGGCGGGCGGCCTCTTCTTCCTGCGCACGCTGAATCTGGAGCCCGGGCAGAGTACCACGGTGCCGGTCAGCGACGGCAAGAAGAGCGTGATGGCGAAGGTGGAAGCGCAGGCGCGCGAGGACGTGAAGACGCCCGAAGGGACCTTCAAGTCCATCCGCTACGAGGTCTTCCTCTTCGATGGCGTGCTCTATAAGCGATCCGCGCACCTTTATGTCTGGATCAGCGGCGATCGCCGCAAACTGCCCGTGCAGATCCGTGTGCGCATGAACCTCACCATCGGCACCATCAACCTTCTCTTGGAAAAGCACGAGTAATGCGGCGGATCGTCTGTCTGGTGCTGCTGTTCGGGGGCGCGGCGTTTTCTGCGGCGGCCACGGAACTGCGCATTCAATTCGGCGCGCTGGAGCGCATGTTGACGGAACAGGCCTTCACGCAGGAAGGCCGCCGGTACGTGCATGGCAGCAAGGCCACCAAGTGCAATTTCGCCTATCTGGAGAAGCCCGAGGTCCGCGGCGAAGGCGGGCTGTTGCGCATGAAGGCGCGGTTCACCGGACGCTCCGCGCTGAATGTGGTGGGCCAGTGCGTGGGTCTGGGTGATGCCTTCGATATGGTGATCACCGCGCTGCCGCTCTACCAGAACGGCGCAATCGGCCTGCAGCAGATCAGAGTGACCAGCCCCGGCAAGAGCGGCTATTACGTCCGCAAGGTCTGCGAAGCCATGCAGGCCAGCCTCGCCAAGGGCTTCACCTATCCGCTTTCAGACGCGCTGCAGCACGCCTTGGTGGACCCGGGGATGCTCCCCGGCTACAAACGCGAAGTGCACAAGTTCTCAGTGCCGGATGTGCGCGTCACCGACGACGCCCTGGTGCTGCACGTGGAATTCGAACTTACCGTCAAATGAGGCCGCTTCAGTGTGCGGGCCGCGCCTCATTCAGCAAGGAATAGACGGCATCGTAATTGCCGCCCTCCGCCGCGAAGCGCAACCGCTTCACATTCTCCACGCAGACCTCGGTAACGGCGGGCTGCGTCTTCAGAATCTCCATTACCTCGGCGATGTAGCGGGCGAGCGGCATGGCCCGCGGATCGCTTGCGCCGTCCATCAGGTGTGTCGCCACGTAGGGCGGAATCACTTCGAGTACGTCTACGGCGCCGCCCCGCAACTGATGGCGCAGCGATTGTGTGTACGAGTGCAGCGCCGCTTTGGTGGCGCAATACGTGGGCGTGAGCGCCATGGGAACAAAGGCGAGCCCGGAAGTGACGTTCAGAATCGCCGCATAGGCCTGCCGCTGCAGGTGCGGCAGCAGCGCGGCGGTGAGGCGGATCGGTCCCAACAGATTCGTGGTGAGGATGGCTTCGGCGTCGTCTAAACCGGCAGGATGGGCCGTCAACTGTTCCGCGCGCATGATGCCTGCATTGTTGATCAGCACGTTGAGGGCAGGGAAGCGCCCGGTGACGTCTTCGGCGAAATCCCGGATGGCCGAGGCCTCTCCGATATCGAGGATCATCGCGTGCATCCCGGGATTGGCTGAGGTGACTGCTTCCAGCGCCTTGCGCCGGCGTCCGGCGACGATCACCTGATTGCCGAGTGCGTGAAAGCTCTCCGCCAGGCCGCGGCCGATGCCGGTGCCGCCCCCCGTGATGAGAATCGTGTTGCCCGTAAGCTTCATGATGTGTGATGACCCTTCATCTATTCCTAACATGGTACCGTTCAAGCCCCCGTGGCCATGGCTGCAAATTCGGCACAAAGTGTGGGGCAGACCCCAGGTCTGCGCGGGACGCCCCCGTCCCGCTCTCCACTCAAAGCAGCAATTACCCGCCGCGTTCGAATGGTCCTCCGCCCCACAACCAGTGCAGGCTGCTTCCATGACCAAGGCCCCGTGGCGCAGGCATTCTTGCTTGCCGCGTCGAGATTCGTCTCGACGCTTCTATCCGTAGTGGTGCGAAAGATGCCCGCCAGGAAACTCGCGCCAAGCAGCAGAGCCGAGCCTTGCATCAGATCTCGCCGGCGAAATCTACCGCGCGCCGCGTCGACAAGCCGGCCGCGCGCCCGACACCACCACCCCGGCGAGTGCCAGATCAGCGGCGAGATAGGCCAGCCACAGCCACAGTGGGCGCCCTGTGGTGAGTTGTCCGAGCGCTGCCGCCTGCATCCCTCCCGTTGCTCGATGGTGAATCTGCCCAGTGTAGTAAGGCAGCAGCAGGAAGTGCACGCTGTACATGTCCAGCGCCAGTGCGAGCCCGGTGGCGCCTGCCAGGCACACCCGGGCGCGGCGCACTCCCGCGAGACCCACAGCCCCGGCGCCGAGTAGCGCTGCCTCCGCGACCGCGGCCCCGTTCAGATACCATCCCGGTCCGGCCGAGGAATGTAGCGCCAGCAACAGCGTGACCGCGAAGTAGGCCATGGCGAGACAGAAACTGGCGTAGGCGGCCGCGAGCAGCAGGAAGCGCGGGTCGCGCAGCAGGCGAGCGGCGCTGCGCAGGATGCCGAGCAGCGCCGCCAGCGCGAGCAGTTCGAATACCCGGTACATCCAACTGCGCAGCAGCAGAAAGCTCCATCCGCCGATCCAGATATGCGTCATCGCCGCCGAATCCACAAAGCGCAGCCAGGAGACATGCGCTACCGCCGCGACCTTGTCCGCCGCGGCGGCGTGTGCGGCCACATCCATCTGCTCACCCGCCAGCGTCCCGGTGGATTGCAGATTGCCGGCGTACCACCACGCGGCCACCGCTAGCGCCAGTGCCAGTGCCAGCGCGCCGCCCGCCACCGCATTGCGGTGCCGGTGGAAGGAGGTGCCCGCATTGCGGTGCCGAAGGAAGGCCAGCAGCGCCGCCAGCGGGACCAGCGGAACCGCTGCCAGCGCGTAGCCCTTCGCCAGCAGCGCCGCGCCCAGTGCAAGCCCCAGCAGCGTCCAGTCCCGATAGGTGGAGCGTCGATATGCCCGCAGCGCGCACAGCAGCACGGCGCCAATCAGCGGGATGGCGAGCGCGTGCCCGCCGACGCGCGTGCCATCGATCGCGAAGGCCGGCATGGCGGCGAGAAAGGCCGCGGCATAGATCGCGACGGGCCGCGTCGCGGGGAGCTGCCGCGCCACGCCGAACGCAAGCGGGATCGTGAGCGATGCCAGCAGCAGGCTGAGCAGGCGGAGCAGCAATACCTGGTCGGCGAGCGCCCAACCGCGCGTGGCCAGGTACGGCACCGCGAGCACCGAGGAATACAGCGGCGGTTGCTGCCCCTCGTACTGTTGTTGCGTAGCCGCCGGTAGCGCCGCGGGCCGCCGGTAGCTCGCGGTGAGAGCCCGCAACTCCCGCTCTCTGCGTGCGCGCTCCTGCGCCGGCAACTGCCAGTACTCATCGTGATCCACGCCGGCTGCCACCCAACTCGCAGTGCCGTGCGCAAGCGGCGCCAGTTCGAGCGAGCGCACCACTTCCTCCGATACCGCGTCCGTTCGCGCGGGCATCCGCCCATGGGTGGCGAAGTGCTGAAGCGCCGCGAAATTAGCCCACTCGTCCAGCCCCTCCCACAGCGGCTGCTGCGCGCAGTAGTACGCGCCTCGTACCAGGAAGGCGGCCCAGACAACGAGCAGCAGATGGCGGCGTGCCGGCAAATTACTTCGTTTCTTTCATCGACGCCCACGCATCGTAGGCCTCGATCAGACCAGCCGAATTGCCGGGGTGAACGATGACGCGGTAACGGAACCGCACCGGTTGG
>CAIRBY010000833.1 GCA_903876865.1 uncultured Acidobacteriia bacterium | reverse complement strand
GATGCTGGTGGATAGCTTCGGCCCGCGCGGCTTCCCGGGTGGGTTTCCGCGAGGCAGCTATGAAGACCGTCCGGCGGATGTGAGCGAGCAGACGGTGCGCCCGCTGGATGCCTACGGCGCGTTGCGGTATCTGCGCGGGAGGCGGGATGTGATGGCGGACCGCATCGGCGTGCAGGGCTGGTCGAACGGGGGGATGACGACGCTGGTGACGCTGAGCGAGCGCGCGCCCGGGATTGCGCAGCCCACGCCGGAGAGCGGCTTCCGGGCGGCAATTGCGGAGTATCCGGGCTGCGGCATGGAGGCGGTGAAGGGGCGCTATCGCGGGTATGCGCCGATGCTGGTGATGCTGGCGTCGGCGGACGAAGAGGTATCGCCGAAGATTTGCCAGTCCTGGGCTAAGCGGGCGAAAGAGGGCGGGACGGAGTTGGATCTGGTGGTGTTTGAGGGCGCGGAACACAACTTCGACGATCCGGGCAAGACGAAGCAGGCGAATCCGGCGAATCACGCGGCGACGCAAGAGGCGTTTCGACGTGCGGAAGCTTTCTTTGCGCGCCAGTTGTTACGTACGCGTTAGATGGCACTGGCTTAGATGGCACTGGCTTAGATGGCACTGGCTTAGATGGCACTGGTACTGATCGGCGCGCTCTCGCTCGGGATCTGGCTCTATCTGCTGCTGGCTCGCGGAGGCTTCTGGCGGATGCGGGTGGCGGCGGCGCCATCGCCGGGCAGGCGGGGTGCCGCTTCGGTGACGGTGGTGGTGCCGGCACGCAACGAGGCGGCGGTAGTGGGGCGCGCGATGGCTTCGCTCGCGGCGCAGCAGTATGCGGGCGAGTTCCGTGTGGTGCTGGTGGATGACGCGAGCGAGGATGGCACGGCGGACGCGGCGCGTGCGGCTGCGCCGGGCGTGGAAGTGCTGACGGCTGGTCCGCTGCCGGCGGGTTGGGGCGGCAAGATGTGGGCGGTCTCGCAAGGCGTGGCGGCGGCGGATTCGGAGTATCTGCTATTGACCGATGCGGACATCGTGCATCCGCCGGATTCGGTGGCGAGCCTGGTGGCGCGGGCGGGCGAGGGCGGGTACGATCTGGTCTCTTACATGGTGCGGCTGCGCTGTGTGACGGCGGCGGAGCAGGCGCTGATCCCGGCGTTCGTCTTCTTCTTTTTCCTGCTCTATCCGCCGGAGTGGATTGCGGACCCGGGGCGGGGAATGGCGGGGGCGGCGGGAGGCTGCATGCTGATCCGGCGCGAGGCATTGGAGCGGATCGGCGGGATCGCCAGAATTCGCGGGGAACTGATCGACGATTGCGCGCTCGCGCGGGCGGTGAAGGGCAGCGGCGGGCGGGTGTGGCTGGGGTTGGGGGATCGCGTCCACAGCATCCGCGAGTACGGGACGTTTGGCGAGATCGGGCAGATGATTTCGCGCTCGGCATACACGCAATTGGGCTACTCACCGGTGGTGCTGCTGGGCACGCTGCTGGGCCTGGGGATTACGTATCTGGCGCCGCCGCTATTGACGCTTGCATTACCGCAGGGCGCGGCAAAAGGGATGGGCGCGCTGGCGTGGCTGATCATGACGGGGACCTACTGGCAGGCGGTGCGCTATTATGGCCGCGCCTGGTTCTGGGCGCCGCTGCTGCCATTGATCGCGGTGTTCTATCTGGGGGCGACGGTGCACTCGGCGGCGATGCACTATCTGGGGCGGGGCGGAATGTGGAAGGGGCGGACGGCGGCATCGTAGGGCGGGATACACGGAGAAAGTTGGGGGCTCACCGACTGGTGCGCCGGCAGCAGGCTGCGTGACGAACGAAGAGGTCCGGTCATTTTCCTGGAAGCTGCGCGCTACAATCGACACTCCGGGGATGGCATCGGGATCCCCGAGTCGTCATCAGGTCGTTTGTCCTGCAGGCGGGGAACTACCCTATCAGAGGATTTAGGCAATGCTGAAGCTAAGGTCATTTCTCTTCATATCCGCCGTAGCAGCGCTGAGTACAGCAATGAAGCTCGCCTCCGGGCAGGCAGGTGCCACTCCAGCGCTGCCGAAAGTCGAGGCGCGGGTCGCACCACTTCTGAAAATCAACAGCCTGACGTTCAAGGATCTGAACCGCAACGGCTCGCTCGACCCGTATGAGGATTGGCGGCTGCCAGTTGAGAAGCGGGTTGCAGACCTGCTCTCAAAGATGACGATGGAAGAGAAGGCGGGACTCATGCAGATCACGTCATTCAACGCGAACTCCCTTGCCGACCACGTCAACAACCGGTACATGCACTATCTGATCCTCCGCGATAACCTGAGTGCCCGTGAACTTGCAGCACGGGCCAACAGCTCCCAGGAACTCGCCGAGAAATCCCGGCTAGGGATTCCGTTGGTGTTTGTGTCAAACCCCCGCAACCATGTCAGGGACACCCTCGTATACGAGGAAGCCGAGGCAGCTGGCGAGTTCTCGAGCTGGCCGGGAACGCTTGGCCTGGCGGCGACGAACGACCTCAAGCTCATCCGGGACTTCGCCGAAATCGCGCGCGTCGAGTGGCGCGCCGCGGGAATTCAGAAGATGTACGGGTATCAGGTAGACGTCGCGACCGAGCCGCGATGGTATCGCATCCAAACCACATTCAGCGAGCATCCCAAGCTGAATGCCGATATCGCACGGGAGATCGTGATTGGCTTTCAGGGCCGAACGCTCGGACCAACGTCCGTCGCTATGACGATGAAGCATTTTCCCGGCGATGGCGCAGTGGACAAAGGGCTGGACCCGCACAACACCTGGGGGCAGTGGGCCGTATACCCCACTCCGGGCAGCTTTTTCAAATACCAACTTCCGCCTTTCCAGGCTGCGGTGGACGCCGGTACCAGCTCGATCATGAGCTATTACAACAATCCATCGAACGCAAAGAGCGGCAGCCAATTCCCAGCGGGATGGTGGCAGCCTGAGAAGCAACAGTTCGAAGAGGTTGCCGGAGCCTATAATGCCACGCTTCTCGGCAAGCTACTTCGCGAGCGGATGGGGTTCAAGGGCTACATCAACACGGACACCGGCGTCCTCGGCAACAATGCCTTCGGGGTAGAGAAACTCACGCTCCCCGAGCGATTCGCGAAAGCAGTCAAGGCCGGAGTCAATCTCTTCTCCGACAATGGTGATCCGAAGGGGCTGATCGACGCGGTCAACCAGCATCTCCTAAAGGAGGAGGATCTCAACCCATCGGCCACGTATCTGCTGACGGAGATGTTCCATCTGGGGCTATTCGAGGAACCCTACACGGATCCCGACAAGGCGCAGGCGATCGCGAACTCACCCGCATCTGCCTCCCGCGCGGACGAGGCCCACCGCAAGTCCATCGTCCTGTTGCGCAACGACAAGAAGCTCCTGCCGCTAAAGGGCGCAAGGAAGATCTACGTGGAGACGTTCGCTGAGCCTGCTGCCGGCACGGGCGGACGCGGGGGCGGCCGGGGTAGAGGGGCGTTCGCCCCGCCAGGCGGCGTCGCTGGGGCCGCTCCGGGCGAAGCCCCGGTTGGTGGCCGGGGGGCGGGACCGCAGACAGAGGGCGGACGAGGTCGCGGTCAGGGTCGCGGCGGCGGCGCGGCAAATAGCGCGACGCAGACCAACGCGCTGAAGGCCTTGCTCGCCAAGGATCCTTCGGTGCAGGTGGTGGACTCGCTCGAGCAGGCTGATGTAGCGCTGGTATGGCTCCGGCCGAGCGTGAATCAACGGACAGAGAACGACTATGCCGACATTGCACTCAGCAAACTCACGGGGATCGACGTCGAGAAAGTGAAACAGATCGAGGCAGCCAAACCGACGGTGCTCGTGATCAACATGATTAATCCCTGGGTGATCAACGATGTCGAACCCGGCGCCGCAGCGGTCTTGGCCACATTCGACATCAAGGCCGAGGCTCTGCTGGATGTGGTGCGCGGCCGCTTCAACCCTGCCGGGAAACTCCCGCTTACGGTGCCGG
The DNA here is from genome assembly GCA_903876865.1 of uncultured Acidobacteriia bacterium. GTDB lineage: Bacteria > Acidobacteriota > Terriglobia > Bryobacterales > Bryobacteraceae > Solibacter. The sequence goes on along the minus strand of CAIRBY010000833.1, from coordinate 5,241 downwards.
CGAATCAGGCGGCCGTGGATCGGAATGCACCCGACGTTCCGGGGTACGCAGAGGCATTCGATTACGCTTACAAGAACAGCGCGAAGGACAAGTATATCTTCGGTTTCGGATTGAGTTACGCCAAGTAGCCGTGAGCGGGCTCAAGCTCCGTGTTGAATTGCAGCGCGAAGTGTCCCTGCGGGAATCCGGGCGCCGGACGGATGTCCCAACACCTCGTTCTTGCAGGCTGCGGATCTCAGGGGGCCGGGCGAGACGGAGAGCATCGGCGCACGGATTGCGGTTGGATGACGCGTCCGGTTGAGACCTCAAACGAAATGGTCGGGATGAAATGAACTCGCCGTCGGAGCGGAGGCGGGCTCTTCGGGAAGGCAGGCGGAAGCGTTCACCATTCTTCTAGCGGAGTTCGAAGACCAGGGTCAGGTTCATGACGTGATCACCGGGGGCGGGGCGGACAACGGCATCGTATTTCCTGAAGGCGTGGAGATCGGCTTCGCGCGCGAGGGCCTGGAAGAACTCGCTGGTGTAGAGGAAGTCGTAGGGGTCGCCGGGTTTGGGGCGCCAGAGGCGGCGGGCGATGGCTTCCTGGGCGGGGTTGAGGCCGGTGAAGCCGACGGCGCCGAAATGGTAGAGCGGGCCTTTGGCGATGCGGACGCGCAGGGTGAGGATGCGGGCCGCGTCGTCGAAGGAAGGCTCGGGCAAAGCCGTCGCGGTGAAGAATCCGGTGCGCCGGACCACGCGCTCCATGGCCCAGAGCGACTTTTGGATTTCGCTGCCGTTGGCGAGTCTGCCGCTCTGAAATTTGGCGGCGGCGAGCATGGCGTCCGAGGGCAGATCTTCTCCCAGGAGTTGGACCTTGCCGAGTTGATAGGCCTCGCCTTCGGAGATGGCGACGCTCACGGTGACTCCGCTACCTGCAATCCCGCTACCTGCAATTCCGGGCTCGCTCCATTGCGGTGCGGAGGGGGCGAAGCGGACGCGATAGAAGCCGCGCTCTTCATAGAGCGGGCGGAGATTGAGTTCGAGGGCGGCGGCGAAGCTGCGTCTGGTGTAGTTCTGATTGATCGCGGTGCGGTTGAGCAGCGCGTTGAGGGCGGACGAGGCGATGGCGCGATTGCCGGTAAAGGCGACGGAGAGCAGGTGCGGCAGGACTTCGGGCTGGAAGGAGATGACGAGCTTGCGGGTCGCGAAATCGGTTTCCAGGCGGGTGGTGAGGTGTTGTCCGCGCAGGGCAGGGGAGAGGTGGCGTTCCAGTTCGCGGGTGAGGAATTGCTGGGCGGAATCGGCCTGCGGGATCTGATGGTCGAAGCGATGGAAACGCGCGGCCAGCCACTGCCAGGCCTCGGCTTCATCGGCGCCGGGAACGTCGATGGCGGCTTCGGAGAGGGGGGCCTGCTCGGTGAGGGTGAGGGTTACGGCGTAGCCTTTGTTCGGGCCCGGGGCGTAGCGATAGGCGATGGAGCCGAAGAGGCCGGTCTGTTCGAGGCGCTTGCAGGCAGCGTCGATGGCCGGGGGATCGATGAGCGCGCCGGGATGCAGGCCGGCGAGTTCCAGGATCAGGGATTGTGGGATGGAGGTGCCGGTCGCGGTCACGGATTCGAGCGGAATGGGTGCGTCCTGCGCAGGCGCGGAGATGGCGCAGAGAGCGAGCAGCAGCACGAATGGGGCCGGACTCATTGGATCCCCAATTGTAGCGTCCATGCTCGTAGGGCAGGCGATTCGCCTGCCAACGCGTGCGGCGAAGCGGGTACGCAGGCGGAAACGCCCGCCAGTTCCCCGGGTGTGGCGGTGGTTCTTAGACCCACCACCGAAACTCCTTGCTGTGGCGAGGTCGGATTCGGAGCCGCGACCGCAAGGGAGCGAAAGGCAGGTGCGGCGGATTGGATACCCTCAAGCGAAAACTCCGAGGGCCCGGGGAGTAGGCGATAATCTTGGCATGATCAAAGCCTGCCTGTGGTTGGTGGCTGGAACGTTGTGCGCCCAGACGATCGTCGTATCGCCGGATGGCGCGGTGAAGACACTGGCGCAGGCTCGCGATGCGGCGCGGGCGCAGCGGCGCGCGGGCGTGACCGGGTCGGTCACCATCCGCATCTCTGACGGCACCTATTATCTGGCCGAGACGCTGGTGCTGACGCCGGAGGATTCCGATACCACCTGGGAAGCGGCGCCGGGCGCCCGCCCCGTGATCAGCGGCGGGCGCGTGATCGGCGGCTGGAAGAAGGCCGCGGGGGCGCTGTGGACCGCGGATGCGAGCGGGCCGGGCTTCCGCCAGTTGTTCGTCAGCGGGCGGAGGGCGCAGCGGGCGCGCACGCCGAACTTTGGCTACTACCGCATCGATGGAGCGAGTCCGCAGGATAAGCCGCTGCAGCTTCACTATCGCGGCAACGATATCAAACCGGCGTGGGCGGAGCGCGGCGACGTGGAAGTGGTGGCGAGTTTCGCGTGGGCGGATATCCGCATGCCGGTGGTGAAGGTGGACGAAGCGGCGCACGTGGCGACGCTCACGCTGGATCCGCGCCCCTCGAATAAAGAGGCGGACGCGCGCTATTACATCGAGAACGCGCCCGACGGGCTGGATACGGCGGGCGAATGGTATCTGGACCGGCAGACGCACACGGTCAGCTACTGGCCCATGCCGGGCGAGAACATGCAGAGCGAGCAAGTGGTGGCTCCGGCGCTGGTGCAACTGCTGCGCTTCGAGGGCAAGCCGGAGGCGGGACAGGTGGTGCGCAAGGTGACCTTCCGCGGCTTGCAGTTCGCCCATGCGGATTGGAGCATGGACGCGAAGGGTTACGCCGATACGCAGGCGGCGGTGCCGGCTCCGGCGGCGATCGAAGCCACGGGCGTGGAGGATTGCACGTTCGAGCGCTGCACGGTGGCGCATGCGGGCGGCTACGCGATCCACCTCGGGCGCGGCTCGAAGCGCAACAAGGTGCTGGCGAGCGAGTTCTTCGATCTGGGAGGCGGCGGCTTGCGCGTGGGCGAAGCGCAGCAGTTCGCCGACGAGCGGCTGCAGAATTTCGAGAACGTGATGGCGGATAATCACCTGCACGATCTGGGGCTGGTGTATGCGCCGGCGGTCGGAATCTGGGTCTTGCAGAGCGGGCGCAATCAGATTGTGCACAACCACATTCACGATCTCTTCTATACGGCGATTTCAGTGGGCTGGACGTGGGGCTATGCGGCCAATCAATCCAAGGGCAACATCATCGAGTACAACCACCTGCACGATATCGGCAAAGAGGTGCTGAGCGACATGGGCGGCATCTATACGCTGGGGGAGCAGCCGGGAACGAGGATCCGCAACAATCTGATTCACGATATCGCGTCGTTCACATATGGCGGTTGGGGCATCTATCCGGACGAGGGCTCGTCGGAGATGCTGATCGAGAACAACATTGTCTACAACTGCAAAAGCGCGGGCTTCCATCAGCACTACGGGCGGGAGAATGTGGTGCGCAACAACATCTGGGCCTTCAACCGCGAGAATCAGTTGATGCGCACGCGCGTGGAGACGCACGTCTCCTTCATCTTCGAAAAGAACATCGTGTACTTCAATCAGGGGCGGCTGCTCGGGAGCAATTGGAATGGCGACCAGTACACGATGAAGGGGAACCTCTATTTCGATACGCGCGGGAAGGCGATCCGCTTCGCGGGCAGGAGCTTCGCGGAGTGGCAGGCGGCGGGGAAGGACAAGGAGTCCGTGATCGCGGACCCGCTGTTCGTGAACGCGGGGAGCTTCGATTTCCGGCTGCGGCCGGATTCGCCTGCCTTGAAGATGGGCTTTCAGCAGATCGACATGAGCAGCGTCGGCCCGCGCGTACCGGCCGGCCAGTAGCGCAGGCGGTTCCGCCTGATACCGCTCAAATGAGGCACGGCTCCAAGTTCCGTCGGACCTGGTGGGGCGGACGCCCTCGTCCGCGCGGGACCCCCTGGTCCCGCTGTTCCCTCGAAGAGGCAGATGCCTGCGACGATCGAAAGGCCGACGAGGGCGTCGACCGCGATTGTCACACGCGGTCCAGGGGGACTGCCCCACGAAAGGCCAGAACGCCTGCAAAGTGGCTGACTTCAGCGGCACTGGCGGCACCGCCTGCCCTACTGCAGAATCTCGCGCACTTTGGCGGTAAGCGTTGCTTTGGTGAAGGGCTTCTGCAGGAACGGGGCGCTGCGGTCGAAGGTGGGGCTGCGAAGCACCGGATGTTCTGTGTAGCCGGACATGAAGAGCACCTTCAGCCCCGAGCGCAGGGCGGCGGCCTGGCGGGCGACGGCGGCGCCATCGGTATCGGGCAGCACCATATCTGTGATCAGCAGGTCTAGCGGCGTGGTGAATTCGGCGCAGATGCGCAGTGCCTCGGAAGGCGTGGCGGGCGCGATCACCTGGTAACCGCTGGTGCGCAGCATGGAGCCGACCAGCTGGCGCACGGTGTCATCGTCTTCCACGATGAGAATCGTCTCGCCGGTGTGGAGGTTGGGCGTGGAATTGAACGTCCCCGGCGCGCGGACCGGGGTTGGGGCCTTCTGGCGCGGCAGATAGATGAAAAAGGTCGCGCCTTGACCGGGCTGGCTCTTGACCGTGATGTGGCCGCCGCTTTGGGCCACAATGCCGTAGACCGTAGCGAGCCCCAGCCCCGTGCCGCGGCCCACTTCCTTGGTGGTGAAAAAGGGTTCGAAAATGTGGCGCTGCGTCTCTTCGTCCATGCCGTGGCCGGTGTCGGCGAGCGAGAGGCAGACGTATTCGCCGGGCGGCAGTTGGAGGTTGAGGGCCTGCTGGGGATCGCGCGCATCGATATTGGCGGTGGCCACGGTGAGGGTGCCGCCCTCTTCCATGGCGTCGCGCGCATTCACCGCGAGATTGATGATGATCTGGTCGATCTGGCCGGGATCGACAAATACGTGCCAGAGGTCGCTGGCGAGCGTGGTTTCAATCTCGATGTTCTCGCCCAGCAGGCGCGCCAGCATACGCTGCGTGCTGGCCACGTTGGCGTTGAGGTTGAGGCGGATGGGCTGCAGCACCTGGCGGCGGCTGAAGGCCAGCAACTGGCGGGTGAGGGCGGTGGCGCGCTGGGCGGCAACCAGGATTTCGCCCAGCGGCACGGCGTTCGGGTCTTCGGGCTGCTGGTCCGCGCGGAGCATCTCCGCATAGCCTTCGATCACGGTGAGCAGGTTATTGAAATCGTGCGCGATCCCCCCAGCAAGCTGGCCCACGGCCTCCAGTTTCTGGGCCTGGCGCAATTGGTCTTCCAG